>CAYYUS010000149.1:2609-6508 GCA_964474925.1 uncultured Akkermansia sp.
TAATAAGATTTCTGAGCAAAATCAGAAAATCACTGATAGTATTCATTATGCAAAACGGATCCAGGAAACCATTTTGGCGCACAAAGATTTTATTAATGATAATTTGCCTTCTAACTTTATTTATTACAGGCCAAAGGACATAGTAAGTGGTGATTTTTATTGGGCTACAAAAAAAGGGGATAATTTTTATTTGGCAGTGTGTGATAGCACGGGCCATGGTGTTCCGGGTGCGTTTATGAGTTTGTTGAATATTGGATTCTTAAATGAAGCGATAACCGAGAAAAATATACTTCAACCAAACGATATATTTAATTATGTGCGCGAACGATTAGTGAATAGTATTAGTCGCGAAGGCCAAAAAGATGGGTTTGATGGCGCCTTGCTGTGCATTGATACAAAAAGGAAAAAGATCACCTATGCAGCGGCCAATGTAAATCCTGTGATCATTTCAAACGAAGGTATCGCGGAGCTGCCTTCTAACCGAATGCCGGTTGGTAAAGGTGAGATCGCTAAACCTTTCGAGCTTCATTCAGTTGACCTTAAAAAAGGCGAAACACTTTATGTATACACCGATGGATTTGCCGATCAATTTGGTGGACCAAAAGGAAAGAAATTCAAATACAAACAACTCAATGAATTATTGACGCGCATATCAAAGGGACAAATGAAAGAGCAGGTTGATATTTTAAATAGTGAATTTGAGCAATGGCGAGGAAAGCTTGAACAGGTGGATGACGTTTGTGTAATTGGTATTAAATTATGAGCACATCAGAAGTTGATATAGAGAAAATAAAGATCGAGATCGATAAGGCCAATGACCTTGTTTGGAATCAGCGTAATTCTCCTTCTGCTGATTATGATCCGATCGCATTAATGGAATTTGCTTTGGAAAGATCTAAGTCTTTGAATTATACCTATGGTGAAGGACGTTGCTTAGTGAATTTAGGTATGGGTGCTTTTGTTGTAAGTAATGATCATGCAAGCGCATTTAATTATTTTGAAAGAGCTCTGCAGTTATTTGAAGAGCTCAACGATCAAAAGTGGATATCTAATACCTACATCACACGGTCTATTATTCGAAACTCTATTGGTTCGCCAGAAATTGCACTGTATGATGGTTTAAAAGGAATTGGCTTTTATGAGCAACATCCAAACGATTCTGACCTTCCTATGGCGTTTTATGTGATCGGCACTGTGTATAAGGATCTGAAAAAATACCATGAGGCAGAACGATATTACAGAGATGGAATTGAGAATGGTGGAATTATTGATGTTTGGTCGGGCAGGATCTACACATCGCTTTCGAATATTTTAGCCGAGCAAGGAAAATATGCAGATGCCCTCGAATTGGCCATAAAGAGTTTAGATATTCTTGTAAAGGCCAATAATTTAAATGGACAGAGTAGGGCTTTAAATGATATTGGATGCATCTACAAAAAACTCGGCGATAATGATAAGGCGTTGGAAAATCTTTTCAAAGCTTTAGATATTCGCAAGAATAATAATCTCAAACACTTTATACTTCCTAGCTTAATAGATATTGCAGAAGTGTATATGCAAAAAGGTGATCATGATAACGCCATTAAATATTTTATTGAAGCCGAAGGATATGGTATTGAAACCAATCACTTTTTACGCCTAACACGAGTGTACCGAAGTTTGGCCAGCATCTATAAAGGAAAGCAAGATCTTCAAAAACTTGTGGAAACATATGAGAAGTTGGTGGAGATGAACAACAAAGCAAATACGTTAGAGCGCGAAACAAAACTGAATCAATCGGAAAGCAAATTAGTAAAAGAAAAGGAAGAGGAAATTGAACGATTGCGGAATTTTGAGTTGAAAAAAGCGTATGAGGTAATTGAGCAAAAGAATAAGGACATACATGATAGTATTACCTATGCCAAGAGAATACAAAATGCTTTATTAGCCCACGATGAGTTCCTTAAAACAAATTTGCCTGAGTATTTTTTATATTTTGATCCAAAGGATATTGTAAGCGGAGATTTTTATTGGGCAACGAGAAAAGATAATTTGTTTTACCTAGCCGTGTGCGACAGTACCGGCCACGGTGTGCCGGGAGCATTTATGAGTTTGTTGAACATTGGATTTTTAAGCGAGGCTATAAATGAAAAAGGGATATTAAAACCTAATGAAGTTTTAGACTTTGTCCGCCAGCGATTGATAGATAATATTAGTAAAGAAGGACAGCAGGATGGTTTTGATGGCATATTGATCTGTATTGAGCAAGTGAACACTGTAACAAAAATTACGTATGCTGCAGCAAATAATGTTCCGATCGTAGTAAAAAACGGAAAAACGATTGAATTGGAAGCGGATCATATGCCGGTAGGTATGGGCGAAACAAATCAGCCTTTCAAGCTGCATACAATGGATGTTGTGAAAGGCGATGTGCTCTATCTGTATACCGATGGTTATGCCGATCAGTTTGGTGGACCAAGAGGAAAAAAATTCAAGTACAAGCAATTGAATGATCTTTTGAATGACATTTCAAAAAAATCAATGACTGAGCAAAAGGAGATCCTCGAAACAATATTTAAAGATTGGAAAGGTGATCTAGAACAGGTCGACGACGTTTTGGTTGTTGGGATGCGCCTTTGATATGCAAAGGTGTATTATCACAAGCATAATTAGCATTTAGTTGAGTCTAAATGGCGTTTTAGACCGGTTTTTTGATTAATTCAAATAAAATACTATTTTTACTTTCAACGAATTCAATGTTCTGGTTTATGAAGAAACTTCTCACTTTTAGTTTACTATGTTTTACGGCCTTAAGTTCATTTGCCGCAAATAAAATAGATACATATTTGGTAGGAAAGATCGAATACAAAGATCTT
Organism: uncultured Akkermansia sp.; assembly: GCA_964474925.1. Classification (GTDB taxonomy): domain Bacteria; phylum Bacteroidota; class Bacteroidia; order B-17B0; family Aurantibacillaceae; genus Aurantibacillus. The sequence continues at coordinate 5,465 of CAYYUS010000149.1, forward strand.
GAAAGCACTAGTAAATTGATAGACAGATTAATTGTAAATGCGTTTGGAGTTTCGAATGAGGATAACGATTACAAATTCAATATTAAAAAAATAGATTGTTGGAATGAGGAGGTAACTGAATTTAGATATTTTCCTGAAGTTGATGCAGAGAAGCGATCGAAATTAAGTAAAGGTGTATTAGCATCAAGCAAAAATTCAAGTGTAAAATTTAGGGTTACAATTAACAGTGAGAAATCTTTTTTAACAGCAAGGATCCGTGAGTACTTAGATGAAAATAGTTCTTTTGAGATGGAACTTATTGTTGTTGGCGATGATAGGATATTTGTTACAGAAGCCGTAGATAAGGACGTTTATAATGAGATATTAAGTACCAAGACCTTTGTAGATAAGGCCTTCAAGAATTTTTTTGGTGTAAATGTGATGAATATGAATTATCATATTGAAGTACTTAAAACCACCGCTTGCTTAATAAAGGACCTTCATAAATTAGATTGTGTTGACACTTACGACATGAGTGCGCCTGATAGTGCTTATAATGCGTTTAGCAGTAAAATAAGTACACGCGAATATAGCTCTAGTTTTATTTTATTTGATGTAACTGTAACTAAGGATAAATCAAGGCTTACGCAAAAGGCCAATGATGTTATTATTAGAGATGCAGATAGATCGGAGCACATACGATTTTATTTTTGTATCCCTAAGCATAATTTAAAACCAGGCTCAGGAAGATTTTTTGATATTGAAGGTAAAATTGTTACGAGCGACAAAAAACCTTTTGCAGATGTGAATGTTGAATTAAGGGATGCGAGCAATAAACTTGTGGCAACCCAAAAAACGGATAAGAACGGATATTTAAAATTCGCAAAAGTGGATGAAGGTATGACCTATACACTCTTTGTGGATAAAGCATATAAAGAAGAAGGTTTAAAGTTGACAACAAATGCCGATAAAACGGTTGGTCTATTTAAAAAGACCAAACTTGGCTTTGATTATAAATTATTAACTCCTGTGATCAATACCTTAGAGGTTGTAGAAGCTAAAGAT
>CAYYUS010000150.1:0-6454 GCA_964474925.1 uncultured Akkermansia sp.
AACAATATGATGTCCTTTGCTCTTAAAAAAACTTAAAAATGTATCTCTTACCTTTCTTGAGTCCATAAAAAAATTATCCCGTAAATATAAGGAAAATGAGGGTTTTTAGATCCTTTTTTATTCACAGATATTAAAAATAAGCTCATTATTGGCATTTTGCCCTCACAGGTAATTTTAGTAACTTCAACCGCAAACACACAGTAGAATTTCTATTACAAACCAAAATCTGCTGCAGTTCTTGAAAATGCTCGATTTTGCGGTCTTCAAAATATCTTAAGATATTCTTACAGTCCTCAAATCTGCGCTTTCCAAGCTCTTTGCAGCTTTTGGTTTTCACTACGAAATCTACTGTATATTTGCGGTTAAAACCCTTAAATGAACAAGGTAAAATACAGGTTCAATACCAAGAGTCTCACTTACGAAAAAGTGAGTGTTACGTTCAAGGAACGTTTTTGGAAAGTGCTGTCGTATTTGGCCACGGGGCTTGTTTTTGCCACATTAACCATCCTTGTTTCTCGTAAAATTTTACCTTCTCCTTCCGAAAAAAAACAAGATCGCGAAATTGAAGCCTTAACCTTTCAATACAATATCGTTAACGAAAAATTAAAGGAGATGGAACAGGTATTACAAGATCTTGAAGAAAGAGATGATAATATTTATCGTTCTATTTTTGAAGCCGAGCCACTTCCAAAAAGTATGCGCAATGCTGGTTATGGTGGAAGCGATCGTTATTCGCAATTTGATAATTATGATAACGCCGAGTTAATGAAGCAAACAGCAGAGCGTTTAGATAAAATCGGAAAACGTTTGTATGTACAATCACGTTCGTTTGATGAAGTAGTAAAATTGGCAAAAAGCAAAGAGCAATTGATCAATTCAATTCCTGCTATTATGCCCATCAATAAAAAAGATCTGTCGCATGCTGTAACAAGTGGATTTGGCTGGAGAACACATCCTATTTATAAAACGCAAGAGTTTCATCCGGGAATGGATTTTACAGCCGTTCAAGGAACACCAATTTATGCAACAGGAGATGGTGTAGTTGAACGCGCTGATAACATGGCGCAAGGTTACGGAAATCACGTGGTGATCAACCATGGTTTTGGGTATCAAACGTTGTACGGACATATGAGTCGCATTAAATGTAAAGCCGGAGAAAAAGTAAAACGCGGGCAGTTAATTGGCTATGTAGGAAGTACAGGTTTAAGTACAGCGCCGCATGTGCATTACGAAGTTATTAAGAACGGAAATAAAACAAATCCTATTAGTTATTATTACAGCGATCTTTCGCCTTTGCAGTACCAACAATTGGTTGAGAATAGCAAAAATGTTACTCAATCGTTTGACTAGATCAAAAATTACATGGGCGTAATCATATGAATTCACACAAAATTGGTTTCTACACTGCCATTTCCATTGTTATAGCAAACATGATAGGCACAGGTGTGTTCACTAGTCTTGGCTTTCAGGTAATGGGAATTCAAAGTGGTGGTGCGCTTTTAGCTTTGTGGATAGTTGGTGGTGTTTTAGCATTGTGTGGTGCTTTAACTTACGGAGAAATTGGCGCTGCTTATCCTGAAAATGGAGGAGAATTTTATTATCTCACAAAATTATATCATCCGGCCGTTGGATTTTTAAGTGGTTGGGTAAGTGTTACGGTTGGCTTTGCTGCCCCAATTGCCGCGGCTTCTATGGCCTTAGGAAAATATGTGCATTCCATTTATGCGGATGTAAATGTGATGATCTTGGCCATTGTTGTTATTGTAGGAATAACCGCCTTGCATTCCTTCAATTTAAAAACAGGAAGCGCGTTTCAACGTATTCTTACTTTAGTAAAAGTAACCGTCATCATTTTGTTTGTGATCTTTGGAATATCGCATACACCAAGTTTTGATATCTCTTTTAAATTAGATAATACTGCAGTAACACAAATATTCTCGGCAAGCTTTGCTACATCGCTCATTTATGTGACCTATGCTTATAGTGGCTGGAATGCCGCGGCTTATTTATCCGGTGAAATAAAAGACGTGAATAGAACTTTACCAAGGGCGCTGATATTTGGAACATTGATAGTGCTTGTAGTTTATACCCTTTTGAATTTTGTATTCCTATACACAACTCCAATTGAATCATTAAAAGGACAAATTGAGATCGGCTATTTAAGCGCTAACCAGATCTTTGGTACCAACATTGGAAAATACATGAGTTTAGCTATTGCCGTTTTGCTCATTTCAACCATAAGCGCTATGGTTTTGGCCGGACCAAGAGTTATGCAAAGTATGGGCAAGGCCATTCCTTCTTTAAACGGACTGGCAAGAACCAACAAGAACGGCGTGCCTTATATTGCCATTGGCCTTCAATCGTTGATCGCTATAATTTTGGTGACCTTTTCAAGTTTTGAATCGTTGATAAATTATATTGGCTTTACCTTAAATCTTTTTACGTTTCTAACTGTTTTTGGTATTTTTATACTCCGTTATAAAAAGCGTGATGTAGTTCGCCCTTTTAAAACACCACTGTTCCCGCTTCCTCCTATTTTGTTCTTACTTATACTAGGATGGATACTAGTGAATGTTTTTATTGAAAAGCCGATGGAATCATTGTTAGGTTTGCTAACAGTATTAGGAGGTTTGGGGTTTTACTACATAACAGTTTACTTAGACAAGAAAAAAAATGAAATTAACTAAGATCTACGCCTGCATTTTGTTAACGTTAACCCTTGTTGGTTGCAATAACAATTCAAGCGAAAGCGAACAAAAAAACAAGAAAGACAGTATTGAATATATTTTGCCGTCAACTGATACAACAAAATTCAAGGACCTGGCAAATGAGAGCACTGGAACACTTCCACGCATCAATGATACACTGAACGACCTCGCCCATTTTATTAGTGGAAATACAAATTCAACAAAGTACTTTAAAGATTTTAGAAAACATACTTCTTATACTGATTTCTCGGCGCGATTCTCAAAGCGCTGGGTAAATTTTGATTCCACTAAACTATTACCGATCAAGAATTTTGTTTCCACTGAGTTTGTATCTGAAAGCAAGATCAAAAATCTATTTTATCCGTTCTCTGGTCCTGATATTTTATACGCAAACACCATATTTCCAGAAGCCGATGTTTACACCATGATAGGTTTAGAACCTGTAGGAACACTACCCATTGTGGATGACAAAAAAATTGTAGCCGACTCCATTCAAAAATATGTAGATAAGATCAACTCATCGCTTAATGCCATTTTAAAATTCAGTTTTTTCAGAACAATAAGTATGAAAGAAGATCTTAGAAATGATGAAGTAGATGGTACGATCCATTTGCTTTTGCTATTCTTGAATAAAACCGGGCATCAAATTGCAAACGTAAGGCCGTTTTACATCGACACTACCGGAGCAAAACACTATTTAGAGTCTACTACCACCTTAAGTAAATCAAGTTATAAAAATAAAAGCATTGAGATAACTGCCATTGATAAAAACAACAAAGTTAAAACTGTAACTTATACTTCAACTGACCTAAGCGATCCAGCATTAAGGAAGAACAAGGGTTTAATAACTTATATCAATAATTTACATTTTGAAACAACTTACCTTAAAGGCGCTTCGTATTTAATGCATCTTTCGGCGTTCTCAAAAATAAGAGAGTTGATATTGGCTAATACAAAAAATATTGTACAAGATGATAGTGGTATAGCTTTGCGTTACATTACTAATGATTCTAACAAATGGAAATTTACCTTTTACGGAGCTTATACAAAACCCATTAATATGTTTGCCAAACATTATCAAGCCGACCTGGATTCACTTTACAAAACGCAAGGCGCAAAAAAACTTGGCTTTGGCTTAGGTTATAATTACCGAGATAAGAATAGCAGCTTTATGCTTATTAAAAAATCATAAGCGTGAGTAAGCGAGTATATATCATTTTTTTATTGCTTTTCAATTTCTGTTTCTCGCAAAACAATTCACCGTTATTGGCATCTATTATTTCCGGAGATCCAATTCTTAAAAATATCATAGATAAAAAAGAAACCTACAAGCCCCAGATCATTTATACGCAAATTGATCGCGATAAAAATAATGATCCAATTTTCACCGATCATACTTACTTACTAGATAGCACCAATTACTTTTATTGCGCAAGTTTAGTAAAACTCCCCTGCTCTATTTTAGCGCTTGAGAAATTGAATGAACTTAATATTAATGGTCTCAATAAACATACATACATGTTTACCGACAAAACCATTGCTTGCCAAACCGCCGTTAATAAAGATACCAGTTCTGCCAGCGGTTACCCAAGTATTGAGCATTACATTAAAAAAATGGTATTGATAAGTGATAACTCAAGTTACAGCCGAATATTTGAGTTTCTTAATCCAAAATACATCCATAAAAAACTAAACGCTTACGGTTATCCGCAAGTTAGGATCGTTCATCGGTTTGATCCTATTTGCAAACCCGAAGTTAATCACATCATGAACCAAGTGCGTTTTTTTGATCACAATTTAGAACTTGTACATAAACAAGATGCGGATCCAAAATTTACATCACTGCCTAATCCTCTTGGAACAATTATTTTAGGCCAAGATGTTTACAACAAAAAAAAGAAACTTGTTTCCGAGAAAAAAGATTTTACCTACTCCAATTACATTCCTTTAAGCAATATCCATAGCATACTAAAACGATTATTGTTTCATAACCATCTTCCTGAAAAGAACAGATTTAATATTACACATAGCGATTGGGCCTTTTTAGTGAAACATATTGGCATGTATCCACGCGAAGCAGGCTACCCGCGTTACGATCCAAAAAAATTCGATGACTCTTTCAAAAAATATTTTATTTATGGCAATAAGGTAAAAGTGATCGATTCTGACACCTTGCGCGTATTTAATATGATAGGATATTCATACGGCTTTTTAGTGGATTGCGCTTATATTGTAAATTATAAAACAAAAACTGAATTTATGCTGAGCGCTGTGTTGTATACCAATTCACGCAATAGTTTTGGAAGTGGTTCTTATGAATACGAAAGCATAGGCATTCCCTATTTAAAAGAATTAAGTACAGAAATATATAAACTAGAAGCTAAACGTAGAAAAACATACGAGCCTGACCTAAATGAATTCGACTTCTATAGAAATACGAGCGATACAAATAAAATAACCAAAGTAACTATACATGGAAACATCACTGTAAATGGAAATCCATCTACAGGTAACATTGTTGTAAAATCGGTGAATAAACATTTTTTATATTATCCGGAGGTGGCTGCCGATAAAGAAGGTAAGTTCACTTTAAATCTTTTAGCCGGAGAAGAATATGAGTTTGAATTCAATGTAAAAGATTCTCCACCTCAGGTAATTGATATCGATACCAAAAAAAATAAGGATAATGATTCTATAAACGTTTATGTAGATTTTATGTCGGCTCGCCTCGAAAAAATGATCAAAACAAAACAAGATAGTTTGTTCTTGGCCATGTTAAAGGTTTACAACAAGATCTCTTTGCGACAATTCTCCGAAAAATATGGAACACAAAAATTAGAGGGCCTTACATTTAAGGTGCAAATAGGCGCTTACAAATTCATTGAAAATTTCAACTATAATTCAGTTGCCGGAATGCCAATCATCATTCGCGAAACATTTGATGATTATATTACACGCTTTACTATGGGAAATTATGCAACCTATAATGAAGCTTACGAATTATTAGGACGACTGAAAGAAACAAAAGCAAAAGACGCATTCATTCTTGCAGTATATAATGGCAAACGTCTTTACTTAAATGAATTGATCGAGAGCGGGTTGTTGAAGTAGCCAAATGTTTTGCCCCTCTGGGGCAATGTTTCTGTTTCGTTTGGTTTTTAAAACATTCGGTCCCTCTGGGACCGACTCAAAAAAATTCTTCTAAAAAATAAAAGGCTCCAGAGGAGCCGAACATTTCTAAAAAGAAGATCTAAAACCAAAAATGGCCCCAGAGGGGCCAAACACATTTATTTATTTTTCTTTAACGCTTCTTCAATAAAAGCGTAGGTACTCAATATTTCGGGTTTACCATTTATCACGGCAACATCATGTTCAAAATGCGCGCTTGGTAAATTATCAGCTGTAACGATCGACCAACCATCATTCAATTGCTTGATATTCTTTTTTCCCATGTTGATCATAGGTTCAATGGCAAGTACTAATCCTTCTTTTATTTTTGGTCCATTACCGCGCGAGCCGTAATTTGGAACTTCGGGCTCTTCGTGCAAATTCTTTCCAAGTCCATGACCAACTAATTCGCGAACAACGCCATAACCGTTTTTTTCGGCGTGTTGTTGAATAGCATAACTAATATCTCCAATGCGATTACCTTCGATCATTTGCTCAATTCCCTTGTACAAACATTCCTTTGTAATTTCTAATAAGCGCTTTACCTCCGGTGTAACTTCACCAACTGCAAATGTGTA
>CAYYUS010000151.1:0-6411 GCA_964474925.1 uncultured Akkermansia sp.
GCACAAGGAACTATTAATATTTTTTGTCCGGGATCACCGGGAGATTATTGGGGGGAATCAGTAAATAATTTAACGGGATGTAAATCTACCAAATCAGTTCAGGTAACAGCATCGATCGGTGTTCCAATATTTACGGTTACTAGTCCAACTAACTTTACAATTGGATGTGGAAGCAAAAGCATAACAAGTATGCAAGTAACAACCGTGATTACTTCCCCAGTGCCTAATACGCCGGTTAGTTATACATTTATGGTGCCGCCTGTAACAGGAACGCCAACTACATTCACTATAAATCCGAATTTAAATAATATTACTATTCCCGGAACGTATGTGATCTATGTAAAGGATCTCACCAATAATTGTGTTTCCTCGCAATCTATTAGTATAATTCAAAATACAATTGCGCCAAATATAGACTTCATACAACCACTCAGTATTTTAAGTTGTAGAGACCCGAGTATGGTATTAAATGGATTAAGTAGCAATCCAAACACACAAATTACTTGGACAGTTCCTGCAATTCCATCAAACTCTATTAATCCAACACCGAATCATACGGTTGTAATTAATCCTGCCATAACCGGCGCAACAAATAATATTACCTCTGTTGGAATATTTACTGTAGGTGCAGTTGATCAAAACAATATGTGTAGGTCAACAAAAACGGTACAGATATTACAAGATGTTCGCATACCAAGATTCACCATAAGTGCTTTAACTAATTCGGTGATCACGTGTAAGAATTTGGATGTAGTAATTGTTCCAATTATAACACCAACATTAGCGGTGGCCTTAGTTCCAACCTATATTTGGTATCCTCCGGTTGGGCCTGGTGTTCCGGGTTCACAATTCAATTCAACTGCTGCGGGAAGCCATACCGCTATTTCAACTTCTGTTGTAAATGGTTGTACTGCTTCAGCAACATATATTATTGCAAGTGATCAAATGCCACCTGCTTTAGGAGCAACAGGATTGTTTACGTTAGATTGCGCAAATAATCCAACATCTTCCATTACGCCATCTATTACAGGATCTACAACCGGATTTACATATTCGTGGACAGTTCCTCCTGGGGCATTAACATCAGCTTTAACAGGTTCGGCGCTTACAACAAATATCACCGGATTATATTTTGTAATGGTTACAAATACTATTAACGGCTGTGTGAGTATTGGAAGTTACGAAGTAATACCGGGCGCTATTAATGCCAGTTTTACTGCCATCCCTGATCATGGTTTTGTGCCGCTTAGCGTTACATTTAACAATAACAGCTCAACAAGCGCCGGTGCAAGCAGTATTATTTCAACTTGGGGTTACGGAAACGGTGCGGTAACACAAACTGTTTATAATACACAGCCAACCTCAGCGTCCTATACGGCATCTGGAACGTACAGCGTGATATTAATTGTAAGAAAAGGATCTTGTATGGATACTGCCATGCGATTAATTAATGTGGAACTTGCATCAAAGTTAGAGATACCAAACGTGTTCACGCCAAATGGCGATAAGTCAAATGATATCTTTAGATTACGCGCAAGCAGTTTAAATGAAATTTACATTATTATTTATGATCGTTGGGGAAATAAAGTGTATGAACTCACAAGCGACACCGGAAATTTTGCTTGGGATGGAAAGAGTCAGTACGGAAAAGATTGCGCGGAGGGAACATATTTCTATATTATAAAAGCTAGTGGTAAAGACGGGCAGGAGTATGACTTGAAAGGTAATGTGAGTTTATTTAGATAGACCTTAATTATAGGCCGGAATTTAAAAGCGATGGGAGTTAATTCCATCGCTTTTTTTTGCTTTAAAGTCCTGGGATAGTGTTAAAACTACTCCCTAAAATCACCTATTTAACTAAGACTTTTATTTACTAAATTAGTAGGAACGATTTTTGCAATACGTGTATTACATTGGATAAAAAAGGGGTTATATATTTTCTTCTTGTTTTTTGTTTGAGAATATTCTCGCAGAATAGCTTTGTGAGCAATAACGATATTTTTGGAACACGATGTTTTATAGAAAATAAAGGCCAGTACAATAAAGTGGCAGGTATAAGTTCAACTATTTTGTTTGCTTACGAAACTTCAAACACTATAATTTATTTTACAGAAAGCGGTCCGGTTTATAGTTTTTTTAAAATAAACGAACTTAGTGCGAAGCAGCAGAAATTAATGGAGAAAGGATTTCCATTGCCTGTAAAACCAAATGAGGAATGTAAACTGTTTGTAAACTTTAAAGACCCTTCTTCTCAAAAAACAGTTGTTGCTGAAAGCAGAACCAAACATTATTTCACATACGGAAATGCGTCTTTAAACGCATACGGATTTAAAAAGATAGTTTACAAAAACGTATTTGATAATATTGATATTGAATACCTGATCTCTGATGAAAGAACCGACGCTATAAAATACAACCTGATCCTTAAAAAAGGAGCAAACCCAGAAGATATTAAAATGGTGTATTCCGGAGACATTAAGGCGCTACTTATAAATGAGAAAGGTGAGCTTGAAGTAAATACGTCTGTACATAATATTAAGGAAACGTTGCCGGTTACATATTATAACCAAAGCAAAAAATCGATCGGAAGTAAGTTTAAGTTAAAAAGCAATTGTCTTTCATTTGCGCTTGGTAAATATGATAATGAACAAGAGGTCACCATAGATCCATGGATAACCAACTTAACAACAGTAGGCACCGGTTTTGATGTGGACTATGATCTAGCGGGAAATCTTTACGTGATCGGCGGGGGTGGAGGCCCTCCTTATAAACTTGCTAAGTATAGTGCTTCCGGTGCATTACAATGGACCTTTTTTGCGCAGGTAGCTTCAATAAACTGGCCATTGTTTAGGGCAACAAATTTTGTGGTGAACAAAGTAACGGGCAAAACTTACATTGGAGAACTTGCAAACTATCAGAGTGGCGTTACCATTATACGTGTGGATGGATCAGGAAATTATGATTTTTCTTCAATACCAATAGTAAATTTAAATGAGTGCTGGGAATTGGCTTATAGATGTAGTGATGCGGCTATTTGTCCAATGGGAGGACATAATTATTCTTCGGTTTCTACTTTGGATGAAGTTACTGGGAATTTAACACCAACTTATTTTCACAGTTCAGTAAGTGATGTGAACAATGCTGTGTTTGATGATGCAGGAAATTTATTTCTTCATCGTACAGATAACTTACTTCAAAAAATAAATCCTGCACTCACCAATCAATTGTGGATCAGTTCTACCAATTTCCCAACTTTCACATATCTTAGTCACAAGTTTGGGTTTGTAGGTGGTGGCGCTCCACAAGGTTTTAATTGCATTGCTGTAAATAATAGTTTTCTTTATTATTATGATGGATATAATTTGGCCGCTTACAATAAGGCTAACGGTATAATGATCGCTTCAACAACCATACCGGGATATAATCTTGCCAACCAAGCAGGTATTGATGTAGACAATTGCAATAATTTATATTTGGGTGGCAATAATGGAGATATTTTGAGATACCACTTTAATGGATCTTCTTTCACAACATTAGGTATAATAAATTTAAACCCAACTACACCAAGTAAATTTATTTATGACCTTAAGTTGAATTATTTAGCTAACTCGCTTTACTACTCTGGAACAGGATTTACCGGTATTCATAGTTTAACAACTTCAACTTGCATTCTTTCAAATATTTGTATGAGCATTCCTTCAACAAGCACGGTTCTTTGCAACGGAAGCACTGCCATATTAGCGATCAATACACTTAACTACCTTACTAATCCAACATTTTCTTTGCAACCCGGAAATATCACATCATCAAGTTCTTTAATTCCGGTTTCTCCAAGCGTAACAACTGTTTACACCGTTTATATTACGGGTTTAAATAGTCAAAACACTATTCAAACAATGACAACTACAGCAACTGCTTCGGTTATTCCATCGCCTGTAATTTCTCCTACTGTAATTAATGGAACCTGTGCTAATCCTGTAACAAGCAGCGTTAATTTAAATATAACGTTCAGTCCAACTGGCAGTCCAAATTACACCACTACATGGAGTCCAATGCCCGGAACAGTTACAACGGTAAATAGTGGAACAGCCTCTGGATTAATTCCCGGAATAAATAATGTTACAGTCACAACATCAGCAGGATGTAAAAGCACAGCAAGCTTTAGTGTTCCTCCGGTACCATTACCTGCAAGTTTTGTACTTGTAAATCCAAGTAATGATTATACGTTAACGTGTTTAAATACAAACGTTTTAATAACTACAAGCGTTACCAATGGTGTACCACTCACGTTTACATGGTTTCCAAGTTGCACTGGTTCTGTTGTTGGAACAAGTATGAATTTTAATCAGCCATGTGTAGGGCAAGTAATTGGTACAAGTTCAACAGGATGTCAAATGATACAAACATTTACGGTGTTTCAAAATTACACTTCGCCTAACATTGCTATTACACCAACTGTAAGTAATATCACCTGCGCCGGAGGAAGCGGTTGTTTTACACTTACAAGTAATTTAGGTCCAAATGTTACAACAAATTGGTTTCAGATCCAAGGCACAAATACTGTTTACGTTGGTGCCGCGCAAGGAACCATAAATATTTTTTGTGCTGGAGCTCCGGGTGATTACTGGGGAGAGTCGGTAAATAATTTAACCGGATGTAAGTCTACCAAGTCAGTGCAGGTAACAGCATCGGTTGGAGTCCCAATATTTACCATTACGAGTCCAACTAATTTTACTATTGGTTGTGGAAGTAAAAGTATAACCAGTATGCAAGTAACAACGGTTATCACATCGCCTGTGCCAAACGTGGCGGTAAATTATACATTTATGGTGCCGCCTGTAACTGGAACGCCAACTACATTCTCTATAAACCCTAATTTAAATAACATCACCATTCCCGGAACTTATGTGATCTACGTAAAAGATATGACCAATAATTGTGTCTCCTCGCAATCTGTGTCTATAATTCAAAATACCATTGCGCCAAATATTGATCTCATACAACCTTTGAGTATTTTAAGTTGTAGAGACCCGAGTATGGTATTAAACGGATTAAGCAGCAATCCTAATACCCAAATTACCTGGACAGGTCCTGCAATTCCATCAAACTCTATTAATCCAACACCAGATCATACGGTTGTAATTAATCCTGCCATAACCGGCGCAACAAATAATATTACCTCTGTTGGAATATTTACCGTTGGCGCCGTTGATCAAAACAATATGTGCGGTTCAACAAAAACCATTCAAATATTACAAGATGTTCGCATACCAAGATTCACCATAAGTGCTTTAACTAATTCAGTTATTACTTGTAAGAATTTAGATGTAGTTATTGTTCCAATTATTACACCAACATTAGCAGTTGCTTTAGTTCCAACGTATGTTTGGTTTCCACCGGTTGGAGGAGGAGTGCCTGGATCACAATTTAATTCAACCGCTGCGGGAAGTCATACCGCCATTTCAACTTCTGTTGTAAATGGTTGTACAGCTTCTGCAACTTATATTATTGCAACTGATCAAATACCACCTGCTTTAATAACAGCAGGATTGTTCACCTTAGATTGCGCCACAAACCCAACTACTGTTTTAACACCATCCATTACCGGATCAACAAGTGGCTTAACGTATTCGTGGGCAGTGCAACCCGGTGCACTAACTTCTAATTTAACGTCATCAGCTTTAACTACAAACATGCCTGGCTTGTATGCCATATTAGTTACTAATACACTTAATGGATGTTCAAGCGCTGCAAGCTATGAAGTTATTAGAGGATCTATAAAAGCAGATTTTGTAGCAAGCCCTAGCGGTGGTTTTGCGCCTTTGTTGGTTACATTTAATAATACAAGTTCAACAAGCACGGGTGCAAGTAGTATCATTTCTACTTGGGGATATGGCAATGGCGCAGTTACACAAACAGTTTATAACACATCTCAGGTTTCAACTACGTACACCGCTCCTGGTATTTACAGTGTTTATTTAAAAGTTCAAAAGGGAATTTGTGTTGATCAGATATTAAAAACGATCATTGTAGAATTACCTTCTAAGTTGGAAGTTCCCAATGTGTTTACTCCAAATGGCGATAAAGCAAATGATATATTTAGATTGATAGCAACTAATTTAAGAGAGATCAACATTGTTATTTTTGATAGATGGGGAAATAAGGTTTATGAACTTACAAGCGATACAGGAAACTTTGCTTGGAATGGAAAAAATCAATTAGGTAAGGATTGCGCCGAGGGAACCTATTTCTACATCATAAAAGCTAGTGGTAAAGACGGGCAGGAGTACGATGCAAAAGGAAATGTGAGTTTGTTTAGATAAAGTCTTCTTGGTTTCTGCCCCCAATGAATTTATTGCACGGGCATATCGTTCTTATAATAAACAGAATCAATAAACTCTCCTTTTAAAC
>CAYYUS010000152.1:0-6374 GCA_964474925.1 uncultured Akkermansia sp.
ATGGTGCGGGCCTGCCCAGATATAAATAAATATCAAAGCCCAAAAGTGAATGATCGATAATCGGTATGAATACACCGGTCTGTTGGCAGCTTTAGGCAAGAAGTAATACATCAAACCTAAATATGGAGTAGTTAAGAAAAATGCCACAGCATTATGTCCATACCACCATTGTACTAATGCATCTTGCACACCAGCGTACCACGAATACGATTTCCAAAATGAAACAGGGATCTCGATCGAATTTACGATATGTAACATGGCCACAGTAACAAGTGTGCCTATATAAAACCAAATAGCTACATACAAATGTCTTTCTCTTCTTCTAATGATGGTTCCAAACATATTCCAACCAAAAACAACCCACACGAGAGTTATCAAAATATCAATTGGCCATTCTAATTCAGCGTATTCTTTACCAGTTGTTTTTCCCATGAAAAGAGAAACGGCTGCTAATACAATAATTAATTGCCAACCATAAAAATGGATCTTACTTAAAAGATCACTGAACATCCTTGCTTTCAACAAACGTTGCAGCGAATAGTAAACACCCATAAAAATTCCGTTCCCAACAAATGCAAAGATCACCGCATTGGTATGCACCGGACGTAATCTACCAAAAGTAGTATATGGTAAATTCATATTTAAGGCGGGAATAAAAAGTTGTATAGCAGCAATAACGCCCACTAACATACCTACAAGGCCCCAAAACATGGTTGCATAAGCAAACCATTTTACAATTTTATTGTCGTACTGAAATTTTTGTAGTTCCATATTATTTATTTTTTTCTTTAGGATTAGATTGTTGGGTTGGTCTTACTTCATTATCAAAAAGGATCCTCACTGAAGGCGTATAATCGTCGTCGTATTGATCTGTTTTTACCGACCATATAAAGGCGATTAAAAAGCCAATGGCTATGGTAAGACTTGCGATGATCAGTATAAAAATGACGCTCATAATTTCGTTGACAAAGTTATTTTTAAGGTCAAAATCTTAAGATGAGTACCCTCATATGCCGACATGATAAATATCAGTTTTAGAATTTAGACGCTTACTTAAATTGTACTTTCTCTTAATAGGAAGGGCTAATAGCGAACTTAAGCCCGTGGTAAGCAATACAATACTTACAGAGCTTACAGGCATTAAAATAGCGGCAATAACGGGCTGCAGATCACCCTGAACGGCAAAATATAGTCCAACTATATTATAAAGAATAGAAACAACAAAGCTGATATTGATAATGAGCTTATTATTAGAGCAATACTTTAAAAGATCATCCAAATGAGAGAATGTAGTGCCGTCAAGGATCACATCACATGCCGGTGAAAAATTATTTACATTATCAGTAACAGCAATACCAACGTTGCTTTGTCTTAAGGCCCCTGCGTCGTTCAATCCATCGCCGATCATTATCACCTTTTTGTTCTCCTTTTGCAGTTCTTCAATGTATTCCAACTTATCTTGCGGCGATCTATTGAAATACTGTTTCGCATTAAAAATATTCTTCAACTTACTGTACTCCGAATCATTGTCGCCCGAAATAAGCGAAAGTTTAAATCGTTTTTTCAAACTTTCAAGCACTTGAGTTAATCCCTGGCGGTAATTTGTTTGAATACTAAAATAGCCGTAAACCCTATCATCAACTTGAACATATACTTTTGTTCCGCCATCAATCTGAACCGCGTTATGATTAAAGAATTTCAAGGAGCCTATAGCCACTTTTTTATTTTCTATAACACCCATGATACCCGCACCAGGTTTTTCGAAATAATTTTTTACCGTTAGTTTTTTAAAAACAGGCAAGTGATTTACTATAGCTTTGCTCAAAGGGTGATTGGATTGAGAAGCCAACGACCGAACATATTGAATGATCTGTTCGTCAAGTGACGTTCCTTCATATTTTATTTCGGAATTTGTTTGCTCGGTAATAGTGCCTGTTTTATCAAACACAATTGTATCGGCTGCTGCCACTTGTTCAATAACACCGGCGTTGCGTGCAAAGAAACCAAAACCTTGAAGCACCCTCAACATATTTCCATTAGTGAAGGTGGCAGATAATAATAGCGCGCACGGACAAGCCACAATTAAAATTGAAGTAACAGCGTTCCAAACTTTTGCAGGATCCTTGATCTGCCAATACACAGCGCTAACAATAGCAATAGAAAATAAAACAAAAGTGAAATACTTACTTACGTTGTGAATATATGAGACGCCCTTTTCTTCTGTCTTTTTAAACGCATCATTATTCCATAAGCTAGTTAAATAGCTTTGAGAAACATCTTTTACAACTTCCAGCTCCAAGGCACCGCCTAATTGTTTACCTCCGGCGTAAATAATTTCGCCAATGCTTTTTTCTACAGGAAAAGACTCGCCGGTAACAAAACTTTGATCGATGCTGGCTTTACCGTAAAACAATATTGAATCGGCAGGAATGATCTCGTTGCTATGGATCTTGATACGATCACCAACTTTAATTTTAGAAATAGGAACCTGCTGCTCTATACCATTCTCTTTTAAGATCGTAACCCCAAGTGGAAAATAGGATGTATAATCCCTTGAGAAAGCCATGGTATTATAGGTTTTATTCTGAAAGAATCGGCCGATCAACATAAAAAATACGATACCCGACATTGAATCCATATAACCTGCACCGGTACCGCTAATTATTTCATAAACGCTCCTTCCAAACGTTATAAGAATAGCTAACGCTATAGGAGCATCAATGTTTAAATACCGCTGTTTTAAACTTTTGAAAGCCGAACTAAAGAATTCGGAGGCACCATAAAAAAATACAGGCAATGACAAGCCCAAGATCAAGAAGGAGAATAACTCTTTTAACCCCTTCTCCCCCATCTCTCCTAACGAAAAATACTCCGGAAAGCTCAATAGCATGATATTACCAAAGCAAAATCCGGTAATGCCTATTTTATATATCCTGCTTTTATCGTATTTCTTAATTGCTTTGCCGCTTAGATCGTTCAAACTAAAATGCGGTTCGTAACCTATGGAAGTTAACAGCTCGGCAATAGATCGTAAAGATGAATTTGTATGATCGAACACTACACTCACTTCCTTCTTCAAGAAGTTAACTTCCGAACGAATGATATGATGATCTAATTTTGTGAGATTTTCGAGCAACCAAATACACGAACTGCAATGCATTTGCGGTAAATAGAAAGTAACGTGGCTTTGCTTGTCATTTTTAAAATGAATAAGTTTTTGCTCTAACTGCACATCTTCCAGAAATGCGAACTTATCCGGCCTTACCTTGTTTTTTTGATTTGCTCCCGGCGCTTTTGAGATCGTATAATAATCACAAAGCTCTACCTTGTTAAGGATCTCATAAACCGTTTTGCAACCCTGACAACAAAAATTCTTGTCGGCCAAGTGAATCGTTTCCTCTTCACAATTCTCGCCACAATGGTAACAGGTGGTTCTTTGTTCGGGTTCTTTGATCATACAAGTGCAAAACTAAAGAGTGTAGCACTCTTAAAAACTGACCAATAAAAGGGAAAAACATGATATTGGTCATGTTTTATCCCCCTATAAATTCATAATCATAACGTTCCTCTTCTGGCTTGTTCTGCCTCAATAGATTCGAACAGAGACTGAAAATTTCCTTTACCAAACGATTTGGCACCTTTTCGCTGAATGATCTCGAAGAATAAAGTTGGACGATCTTCAACCGGCTTAGTGAAAATTTGAAGCAAATATCCATCCTCATCTCTATCTACCATGATGCCCCACTTTTTCAATACTTCCATATCTTCCTCAATAATTCCTACCCGATCTTTTACAGTATCGTAATATGAACCGGGTACATATAAAAATTCCACACCACGCTTACGCATTTCGGAAATTGTAAATACAATATCATCGGTAGCAACAGCTATGTGTTGACAACCCGGACCATTATAAAAATCCAAATATTCTTCCACCTGAGATTTCTTCTTTCCTTTAGCAGGTTCGTTTATTGGGAATTTTATTCTTCCGTTCCCACTAGTCATTACCTTACTCATCAAAGCAGTGTACTCCGTTGAAATATCTTTATCATCAAACGTAATTAAATTGGCAAAACCCATTACATCTTCGTAAAATTTCGACCATTTATTCATTGAGCCCAATTCAACATTACCCACCATATGGTCAATGTATTTTAAACCGGTTGGTGTTGGATGATATTCAGTTTCCCATTTTGCATAACCCGGCATAAAAGCACCTTTGTAATTCTTTCGCTCAACAAATACGTGAACCGTTTCGCCATACGTTTGAATACCCGAACGAACAATCTCGCCGTGTTCATCCTTTGTTACTGTTGGCAACATATAAGGCACCGCTCCACGTTTCGTTGTCTCTTCAAAAGCCTTGCGAGCATCATCCACCCAAAGTGCAATTACTTTCACGCCATCGCCATGCATGCGCAGATGATGTGATATCTCGCTGTTTGGATCGAACGGACTTGTAAGAACTAAACGAATTTTATCTTGAACCAATACATACGAAACGCGATCACGAGATCCGGTCTCTAAACCTGCATAAGCTAACTCTTGAAAACCAAATGCTGTTTTATAAAAATGCGCAGCTTGTTTTGCATTGCCTACATATAGTTCTACATAGTCGGTACCATTGATAGGCAAAAAGTCTTGCGCTTTCTCAAAAACTTTTTCTCCCGAATAATCGTAGTTCTTAACTTTGGTTAGATCTTTTGTTATCATGACTTAAAATTTTAGTGAGTTAATAATGGCTTTGTCATCCATGACTTATAATAATCCTTCACTTCGTACTTCATTGCCTCCGTAGTTACTTTTAAAGGATTGAACGGATCGATCATCACAGCCAACTCTTTTGTTTCTTTTTGACCAATACTTCTTTCGATCGCTCCCGGATGCGGCCCATGTGGAATTCCGCCCGGATGCAAAGTAAATTGCCCTTGCTTGATATTATTTCTGCTCATAAAATCACCATCTACATAGTACAACAATTCATCTGCATCAATATTACTGTGATGATATGGGGCAGGAATAGCTTCCGGATGATAATCGTACATGCGAGGCACGAACGAACAGATCACAAAATTTTTACCTTCAAATTGCTGATGAATTGGTGGAGGCATATGAATACGGCCAGTGATCGGCTCAAAATTAAAAATAGAGAATGCGTATGGGTAACTATAGCCGTCCCAACCTACAAGATCGAAAGGATGAGTTTCATAAACATAAGGATAAATGAGTCCGCGTTTTTTGATCATGATCTTAAAATCGCCATGCTCATCGTGCGTTTCAAAATTATAAGGCAACTTAAAATCGCGCTCGCAAAATGGAGAATGCTCTAACAATTGCCCAAACTCATTACGATAACGTTTTGGTGTACGAATTGGGCTATGTGATTCTATAAAGAGAATTTTGTTTTCTTCTGTGTCAAACTCCAATTTATAAACGGTGCCGCGCGGAATAACAACGTAATCGCCGTATTCAAAATCAACCGTACCATACATGGTTTTGCAACGTCCGCTGCCTTTATGTATAAAAAGCATTTCATCCGAATCGGCGTTCTTAAAAAAATATTCATTCATGCTATGCGTTGGAGCGGCCATTCCAATTTGCATATCATCGTTAAAGAAAAACACTTTACGACTTTGTAAATAATCTTTTTCAGGCTCTACATCATAAGCCATAAAACTTAAGGCTTTTAAATTATCCTCTATGGCTGCTTCAGGTCGTGCAAAATGGGGTTTACCTAATTCTTTTACCATGGTTGGAGGATTTAAATGATATACCAACGATGATGTACTTGAAAAACCTTCGGTTCCAAAAAGTTCTTCGTGATAGAGTTCACCTTTTTTACTGCGAAAAACGATGTGTCTCTTATGAGGGATGATCCCTTGTTTTTGATAGATAGGCATGGGTTTGAATTTATATCACAAAGGAATAAGGTAAGCGATAAAAATAAAATGATTAAGATCAGGAAAACGAATATTAATTGAAGATCTTATACAAACCGAAGAACAAGATCATGATACCAAGTGTAGTGAATCCATACATCACCAAATTAACCGATTCGTTGGAATGAAATTTCACGCAGGTTAAAACAAAACCTACTACCATGGCAATGCAACCAACCAAAATATACACTCTGCCTTCTTTAAGATCCTTTTTGTGTTGTTCGAATTTTATTTTTTTCATTATCACTTGCCTCAAAGCTTCGCTTGGATGCAAGGTTTTCAATTCCTTTTCAATGAACTCAAATGATTTGCCCTTCTCATGAAGTTCATGAGCTTTATTGAGCATATCATCATACTCCTTATGCTTATTTGGGTCCTCACCACTTTGCATCAGGGTATGTTCTTTGTAAATATTGCATTTCGCTTAAAATGTGG
>CAYYUS010000153.1:0-6363 GCA_964474925.1 uncultured Akkermansia sp.
CCAATTTAAGATCTGGATTCATGATGGCATCCAAAGCAAATGATTGCTCTGCATTTTTTGGGATCACACCAAAGGCTGCAGATTTTACAACACGACTAAGGGTGTTCTCATCTTTGTTGTAACGCGCCAATACACTTTGATTGCCGTTCCTTAAAATATAGTAATGGTTCGGAACGATCTGATTCTTTTTTAAAACATCATCTGCTTTACAAAAACCATTATTGTAAATGCTAGTGATCGCATCTTGTTTTATCTTTTGAATTTCACTACGCCCTGTATAAAGCTCATCAATGGTTTTTACTTTACCGGTCTCATAATCCTCTGCATTTAAACTTAACGATTTTGCTTTGATGCGAAGATTGATATCCTTAGTTACTAAAATAACTTTTCGTGTAGGATTTTGTTCGGCCGTATATAAAGCCGTATTTAAAATTCGGTGATCTGCTTTTTTATCATCAAAAATGCGCTCGGCATTTACTTTGCTAGAGGTATGCATTTCAATTTTAAATCTGCCGCGTGTTGGACCATTAATAGACGTCCAATCTTGCAAGGTATTATTACCACTTAGCTGATCTATATAACGCGTGAATTCTCGAGCCGAATAATTTTTGGTATCGTTACCCTTTTTAAAATTATCAAGTTCTTCCAGAACAGTTATGGGAATCACTACATCATGTTCGGCAAAGTTGCGTATCGCAGTGTGATCATAAATAATAACGGAGGTGTCGAGTACAAAGATCTTCGGTAGTTCTTTCCTGCTCGAGGATGATTTTTTAGTGGCCATATTTTAAAAAACGATTTGTACTAAATTAGAGCTAATTGAAAGCTTATTTGGTTGGTGAGTTTATTTTAATAAACAGCAAATTGTTTATTTGTGCTACATCTCAGGCCCAGTCCATTTTTCAACACTTTTCAACATCAAACCCGTGGTTCCATCAATCTATTACCTTTGTTTTTTTAAATCCCATGAGCCAGTCAAAATCAATAAAAAGCGCCTTAATATCAGTATATTATAAAGACAATCTAGAACCCATTATTAAAAAGCTGCATGCTCAAAATGTAACGCTTTATAGCACTGGCGGCACTTTGTCGTTCATCGAGAAACTCGGAGTTCCGGTAATAGCTGTAGAATCACTCACTAATTATCCCGAAATTTTTGGAGGACGTGTAAAAACATTGCATCCTGCTATTTTTGGTGGGATCCTTAACAGACGCGACAATCCAACCGATATCCTCGAGAAAGAGCAACATCATATTGGCGATATCGATCTTGTGATCGTTGATCTTTATCCCTTTGAAGAAACCGTTGCATCGGGAGCTTCTGATACAGATATCATCGAAAAGATAGATATTGGCGGCATCTCTTTAATAAGAGCAGCGGCAAAAAATTTCAACGACGTACTTATTGTTTCTACACGAAATGATTATGCTGATCTTTTGAGTTTATTGGAAACTAAGAACGGAAAAACTGATCTGGCCGACCGCAAACGCTTTGCAGCTAAGGCTTTCGCCACATCTTCGCATTACGATAGCGCTATTTTCAATTACTTTAATAAAACAGAGAAGTTACCACAATTCAAACAAAGCATTCAGCACGGGCAAGTGTTGAGGTATGGCGAGAACCCGCATCAACAGGGCATTTTTTACGGAAACCTGGATGCTATGTTCACCAAACTCAATGGCAAAGAACTTTCTTACAATAACCTTTTAGATGTGGATGCAGCTGTGGCTTTAATAGGAGAGTTCAAAGACTCTGACCCCACATTTGCCATTTTAAAACACAACAATGCCTGCGGATTAGCTACTCGCCCAACGCTTTTACAGGCTTGGACCGATGCTTTGGCCGGAGATCCGGTTTCAGCTTTTGGAGGAATATTGATCACCAATAAAGAAGTGGACGCTGAAACTGCGAAAGAAGTCACTAAGTTGTTTTGTGAAGTGATCATTGCCCCCTCTTATAATGCACAGGCTTTAGAAATTTTAAAAAGCAAACCTAATCGCATTATCCTTACACAAAATGAAGTTGCATTGCATCATCGCTCATTCCGCACACTTTTAAATGGCATAATTGAGCAAGATAAAGACCTTAAAACCGAAACGGCAAAAGACCTTCAAACCGTTACTACCAAAGGGCCAAGCGCTAGTGAGGTTAACGATCTGTTGTTCGCTAATAAATTGGTAAAACATACCAAGTCAAATACCATTGTTTTAGCTAAGAATGGCGCTTTATTGGCTAGCGGAACAGGCCAAACCTCTAGAGTGGATGCCCTGAAACAAGCCATAGCCAAGGCACAGAGCTTTAACTTCGATTTAAATGGAGCGGTAATGGCTAGCGATGCGTTTTTCCCTTTTCCGGATTGCGTAGAGATAGCAAAGAACGCAGGCATTACGGCGGTTATTCAACCCGGCGGTTCAATAAAAGACAAAGACAGCATTGAGTATTGCAATGCAAACGGATTAAGTATGGTGTTTACAGGAAATCGTCACTTCAAACATTAATGAAAGAACAATTTTTTAGCCACGGAGACACCAAGACACGGGGAATGATTTAGACTTCCGTGCCTCCGCTTCTCCGTGGAAAGAAAAAATAAGTCATCAGTACCTGAAACTTTATTAACACAAAAGAGTATAAAACTACACGCGGCACTAATTCAACAACGCACAAATTCATTAACTTTACCACATGGCACTACTAGATTTTTTAACCCAGGATATCGCAATTGACTTAGGAACTGCCAATACTATTATTATTCATAATGATAAAGTAGTTGTAGATGAGCCCAGCATTGTAGCCGTTGATAGAACAACACAAAAAGTTATTGCCGTTGGCCGTGCTGCACAAATGATGCACGGAAAAACACACGAGAATATAAAAACTATTCGTCCGTTAAAAGACGGAGTGATCGCCGATTTCCAGGCCGCTGAAGAAATGATCAAAGGAATGATCAAGATGATCAATCCCGGAAATAAATTCTTTAAACCAAGTTTACGAATGGTGATCTGTATTCCTTCAGGCATAACCGAGGTAGAAAAACGTGCGGTACGTGATAGTGCCGAACATGCCGGAGCAAAAGAAGTTTACATGATCCACGAACCAATGGCCGCTGCAATTGGTATGGGAATTGACGTGGAAGAACCCATGGGAAATATGATCATTGATATTGGTGGTGGTACTTCCGAAATTGCCGTTATTGCTTTGGGTGGAATTGTATGTGATAAATCAACGCGTATTGCAGGTGATGATTTTAATGCGAACATTGAGGAGTATATGCGCCGTCAACACAATATTTTAATTGGTTAGCGTAGTGCTGAGAGTGTAAAAATTGAAGTAGGCGCGGCCATGACAGAGATCGATAATCCGCCTGCAGACTATGCTGTACAAGGGCGCGACTTAATGAGTGGGATCCCAAAAGAAGTATATATCAGTTATGTGGAAATTGCCCACTGTTTAGATAAATCTATTTCAAAAATTGAAGAAGCGATCTTAAATGCGTTAGAGATGACACCTCCTGAATTGGCGGCCGACATTTATCGCAAAGGAATTTTTATGGCAGGTGGAGGTTCACTTTTAAGAGGACTTGATAAACGTATTTCCATGAAAACAAAACTACCTGTTCACGTGTGTGAAGATCCATTGAGAGCAGTTGCGAGAGGCACAGGAATTGCACTTAAAAATGTTCATAAATTCCCTTTCCTTATCAAGTAACGCGCCCCCTTCCTTCTTAGCTTTAAAACAATGTACTCCGGGAAACTATTTTCCGGTTTCGCCGTTTAATAATATACGTTTTAATAAGCTGAACTTTGCGCAATCTCTTAGCATTTTTATATAGACATCATTTTATTTTTGTGTTCTTGTTAGCGCAACTCATTTGTTTTTGGATGATGGTGCGCGGAAAAAATTATCAGGGATCACAATTAATAAATTCTTCGAACGCGGTTGCCGCAAATATTTATGCAGCCGAAGCAAACACCAAAGAATATTTTTCGCTCAAGCACGAAAATTTGCGATTGGCCATTGAGAACAAAGAATTACGAAGTCACATGAAGAGTAATTACTTTGCTTATCCAACTCGCGAATTTAGAATTAACGATACGGTGTACAAATTGCAATATGAATTCATTGATGCCAAAGTAGTGAACGCTTCAGTAAATAATCGCAATAATTATATTACCATCAATGCCGGTTCGGCGCAAGGCGTTACCAGAGAAATGGGTGTGTATAATAGTTTGGGGATGATAGGATTTGTAAGAGATGTATCAGAGAATTTTGCCACCATTATAAGTGTGCTTCACAAAGATTTTGCCGTGAATTGTAAATTAAAACGCGATGGAAGTTACGGTCCACTTATTTGGGATGGAAAAAATTATCAGTATTGTTTGCTTACCGATATTCCAACACACGCCAAAATAAAAAATGGAGATACGGTTGTGTCGAGTTCATTGTCCAGTTATTTTCCCGAAGGCATCATGGTAGGAACTATTGATAGTTATGAGCGTCGCCAAAACGAACAATTCTATACCATCAAAGTAAAATTAAGTGCCGACCTTAAAAAACTCAATTACGTTTACGTGATCAAAAATAATCTCAAAAAAGAAAAAGATTCACTTGAGAAAGTAACGCAGCCGATAAAATGACAAATAAGATCATCATAAACTTAGTTCGCTTTATCATTTTGGTATTGCTGCAAGTGCTTATTGTGCGCAATATCAATTTAGGAACATATTTTATTATGCTGCCCTATGTACTTTTTATTTTATCGCTTCCGTTTGAAACACCACGCTTATTGATCTTGGCACTTTCATTCACAATGGGCATTACCATCGATCTGTTTTACAGTACGCCCGGTTTGCATGCGTCCGCTTGCGTATCTATGGGTTTTGCGAGGTATTATGTTTTAAAATTTGTTTCTCCGCGTGATGGATACGATGTGGTGGTGCAGCCAACCATTGAAGACATGGGCTTAGAATGGTATTTGAAATACGCGGGTGTATTGATCTTTGTTCATCATTTATTGTTCTTCTATTGCGAAGTGTTTCGTTTTGATGAATTTTTTAGAACTCTTGGAAGAGTTATACTAAGTAGTGTAGGAACTTTTTTATTGGTTTATCTTATTCAATTTTTGTTTTACTCAAAACGTTTTAGCAAATGAGTATCGCAAATTCGCAATTGGGCGACAGAAAATATTTCATTGGAGGTTTCTTTATCCTCATTGTGATCATTTACATTGTGCGTTTATTTTATATTCAGTTGATCGATGATCAATATAAAATTGGCGCAGATAATAATGCTTTACGTAAACAAACAGAATACGCGGTGCGCGGCTATATTTACGATCGCAAGGGAAAATTATTGGTTTACAACGAACCATCGTATGACTTAATGATAGTGCCGCGCGAAACAAAAGGCTGCGATACCATGGGTTTGTGCGAGATCTTAGAGATCAGCAAACAAGAATATTTAAAGCGAATTAAAAAAGCATGTCAGCATCCTAATTCTCCGCGCAAGCAAAGTATCTTCGAAAAACAATTATCAAAAGAAACCTACGCTGTATTGCAAGAAAAATTATTTCGTTTTAAAGGATTCTTTTTCCAAAAACGTTCCATCCGAAAATACCCAAAACCAATTGCGGCACACTTAATGGGGTATGTGGGTGAGGTAAGCAAAGAGAAAGCCGAAAAAGACACTTACTACAAAGAGGGTGATTATATTGGTAAATCGGGAATTGAAATGAGTTACGAAGTAGCGCTTCGTGGACAAAAAGGAGTACAGTACGAAATTACAGATGTGCATAACAAAACGGTTGGACGTTATATGCAAGGAAAGTATGATACTCTTGCTGTTTCGGGTAAACCCTTGTATTCGTCTATTGATGCCGAGCTGCAAGAATACGGCGAGAAATTATTGCGTGGAAAATTAGGCGCCGTAGTTGCCATAGAACCAAGCACAGGAGAAATTTTGGCTTTGATCTCAAGCCCTACTTATGATCCAAATAGTTTAGTAAGCGGAAAAGAACGTAACAGAAGTTTTGCGCGCATGTATGCCGACTCAATTGGCCTTCCTTTAATAAATCGTGCTATTCAGGCAATGTATCCACCCGGATCTATTTTTAAATTAATTGATGCGCTCATTGCACAAAATGATGGTTTGATCAATCGTAATACTTCATATCCATGTATGATGGGTTATCCTCCCATGGGTGGAAAACCAAAATGCCATGCGCATGGTGGTGGAAAAAGTTTGGTAGGTTCAATAGCCGTATCGTGTAACTCGTATTACAGCTATGTGTTTAGGGATATTGTGGATCAACGCGCATATCCAAAGTTCAAAGATGGGTATAATCACTGGAGAGATATGGTAATGAC
>CAYYUS010000154.1:0-6342 GCA_964474925.1 uncultured Akkermansia sp.
TCTATTGGATATGGTTTTAAAAGGCCAGCTGCCCGGACAAACACTTCAAAAAGGAGATGTTATACTTTTAGCTTCGGTTGGGCCTGGTATGAATATCAATGCGGTGACTTACGTGGTTTGATCTAATACCCTCTATACAACTGATCTAGGCCATTTCTAAAGTAAAAGAAATTGATTATCTTTGTTAGGTGAAAAAACTGGTTGCTATATTTCTACTCTTGCAAGTGTGCACCAATAATACCTTCGCAGAAGAACTCGTAAGGATGCCTAGGTTATTTACACACTACCACCATCATTCGCAAGAACACAAAGACATTACCAATTTTTGGGATTTCATTCACAAACATTATTCCGATCATCACGAAGCCGATAAGCACTCTAGCGAGCACGATGATGAGGATAACGATTGTAATCTACCTTTTAAACATTGCGATAACTGCTCTGTGAATACTCATTTTTCATCAATAGGATTTATTCCTAATTACATAAACGCAAACCGCGTCATCTTCAACATCGAGAAAACCGTTTTCAATTTTGAGAATAATAGAATTGAAAATTTAAATCCCTGCAACATCTGGCAACCGCCAAAGATCAGTTAATTCGTTTTTTTTTGAATGCCTACTTCTTAGGCATAAACCTTTAGCGCAAGAACGCTGAAGTATTCATTAATAACATTAATTGATATGTATGTTCAACAAAATAATTGAGTTCTCCATAAAGAACAAATTGATAGTGGGCCTTTTCATCCTGGCCCTCATTGGTTACGGTAGTTATCAGGTTACACAACTTCCTATTGATGCTGTGCCCGACATTACCGATAATCAAGTACAGGTAATAACGGTTACACCTTCATTAGGCGCGCCCGATGTAGAGCGTCTTATTACATTTCCCATCGAACAAGCCAATCGCAATATTCCGGGGCTTGAAAAAATACGTAGCTTCTCGCGTTTTGGATTATCATTAATAACACTTGTATTTAACGATGATGTGGATATTTATTGGGCAAGGCAGCAAGTTACTGAACGCTTAAAAATTGCAGAACAAGAAATTCCTGAGGGAATTGGCTCTCCCGAATTAGCGCCGGTAACAACTGGTTTAGGTGAGATCTATCAGTATGTTGTAAAACCTAAACGAGGTTTCGAAACTAAATATAGTGCAACTGAACTACGCACAATTCAGGATTGGATCATAAAAAGACAATTGACAGGAGTGAAAGGAGTTGCCGATGTGAGCAGCTTTGGTGGATTGGTAAAACAATACGAAGTTGCCATTAATCCAAATGATCTCAAATCACATAACCTAACCCTAAATGATGTATTTACTGCTTTGGAAAAAAATAATGAAAATACCGGCGGAGCTTATATCGAGAAAGCATCTACCGTTCTATTTATTCGCGCCGAAGGTTTGATCGCCAGTGTTGATGATATCAAAAAAATAGTAGTGAAAAACACAGAAAATGGAACGCCCCTATTAATTAATGATATTGCCAAAGTTAAAATAGGCAGTGCAACACGATATGGCGCAATAACCTTTAATGATGAAGGTGAAGTTGCGGGAGCGGTGGTAATGATGCTAAAAGGTGATAATAGCAGCCAGGTGATCAAAGATGTAAAAGAAAAAATAAATCAAATTCAAAAAAATCTTCCCGAGGGTGTAGAGATAGAACCATTTCTAGATAGAACAAAAATGGTAAATAGTGCTATTGACACCGTTGTAAAGAATTTGATCGAAGGAGCATTGATCGTGATCGTCATATTAGTTTTGTTTCTCGGTAATTTAAGAGCGGGTATTATCGTTGCCTCGGTGATCCCTTTGTCGATGCTGTTTGCTGTTATCATGATGAATATGTTTGGTGTAAGTGGTAATTTGATGAGTTTAGGAGCCTTAGACTTTGGCCTTATTGTAGATGGAGCAGTAATTATTGTAGAAGCCTGTATGTTTCAATTACACATATCCAAGCAAAAAAGTGTTTCGCAACTAGAAATGGACGATATTGTTTACAAAACTTCTAATCGTATGCGCAGTGCCACCGTGTTTGGCGTATTGATCATTCTTGCTGTTTATTTACCGATTTTTAGTTTAGAAGGAATAGAAGGAAAAATGTTCAAGCCTATGGCTCAAACAGTGGCGTTTGCTTTACTGGGAGCTTTTATTCTTTCACTAACTTATGTACCAACTGTTAGTTCACTTTTTTTGAGCAAAATAATTCCTACCAAGAAAAATATTTCCGATAAATTAATGGAACTATTAGAACGCGTTCATCAAAGTTCTCTTTCTAAAATTTTAAGTGTTCCAAAAACTGTTGTTAGCGGGGCGATCCTTTTATTCATTACATCCATGCTTGTATTGCTAAGTTTAGGAGGAGAATTCATCCCCGAATTACCCGAAGGAGATTTTGCAGTGGAAACTCGAGTTTTAACGGGCAGCAGTATCACAACGTCTACCGATGCTATATTAAGATCATCAAAGGTTTTATTAAGTAAGTTTCCCGAAATAGAAAAAATAGTTGGCAAAACAGGAAGTGGTGAAATACCAACCGACCCCATGCCGATGGAAGCTTCGGACATGATGATCATTTTAAAAGATAAAAGTGAATGGACATCAGCAAAAAACTGGAATGAACTTTCTGATAAGATGACCGAAGCTTTAAAAGTTATTCCCGGCGTCACCTACAGTTTTCAATATCCTGTTGCTATGCGATTTAATGAATTGATGACAGGTGCCAAACAAGATGTTGTATGCAAAATATTTGGAGAGAATTTAGATACTTTATCGAAATACTCAAAGCTATTAGGAGAAGTTGCGAGTAAAATTGATGGTGCCATAAATATTTACGTTGAACCTATCGATGGGCTTCCACAACTTATCATTACCTATAAACGAAATGAAATGGCTCAATTTGGTTTAAATATAAAAGATGTGAATAGAATTGTAAATACAGCATTTGCAGGACAAAGTAGTGGATTGCTTTATGAGGACGAGAAACGTTTTGATATTGTTGTGCGACTTGCAGGTGATCAACGAAAAAACTTGGAGGACGTTCAAAATCTTTTAATACCTACACCAAAAGGCACACAAATTCCATTGAACCAGGTTGCCGATGTATCCATAAAAGAAAGCGTGAATCAAATTCAGAGAGAAGATGCCAAACGAAGGATCATTGTAGGTTTTAATGTTGGTGATAGAGATGTTCAAAGCATTGTTACCGATCTACAAAAACAGATCGATAAAAAAATAAAATTCCCCTCAGGATACTTCGTTACATACGGTGGTGCTTTTGACAACTTGATAGCAGCAAAAAAACGATTATCGCTTGCTGTTCCGGTTTCATTACTACTGATCTTCTTTTTACTCTACTTTGCCTTTAGTTCTGTTAAACATGGGTTGCTTATCTATTCTGCTATTCCACTCTCTGCTATTGGCGGTATCTTCTTTTTAGCGCTTCGCGGAATGCCGTTCAGCATTAGCGCCGGAATTGGATTCATTGCTTTGTTTGGCGTGGCTGTTCTGAATGGCATTGTACTTATATCAGAATACAACAAGATCAAAAAAGACGGAGAAACAGATCTTAAACAAATTGTTTTACTTGGAACCAAACATCGTTTGCGTCCGGTTTTAATGACCGCCTTTGTAGCATCGCTTGGATTTTTACCAATGGCACTTAGCAACGGAGCAGGCGCCGAAGTTCAGCGTCCCTTAGCTACTGTAGTTATTGGCGGACTTTTGATCGCCACTTTACTTACACTTTTTGTTCTCCCTGTTCTTTATATTCTATTTGAAAAAGGAACAAAAATCCCACAGATGAATAAAACCGTGATCACAGCATGTCTACTTTTGTTTTTAGGAACCGGCTTAAATGCGCAAACATCTATATCGCTTCCGGCTGCTATCGATACCGCGTTTAAAAACAATCTTACTTTAAAGAATGATCAGTTAGCCACTGAATATTACAAAAAATTAAAAGCATCCGGTGTTGATATTCCACAAACTAATGTTGTGGGTGAGTATGGACAGATCAACAGTTTTTATAAAGACACTAAATTTTCAGTTTCACAAAGTCTTAAGTTCCCATCGGTGTACGCCAAACAACGATCGGTGCTAAATGAAGAATGGAAAAGCAGCGTACTTACTGTAGCTGTAAAACAAAATGAACTGAAAAAGAAAGTAACACTCACTTTTTTCGAACTCATGTATTTGCAAGAAAAACTAAAACTGCTGCAATATACGGATAGCATTTACGCGCAATTTTTAAAAAATGCTGAGTTAAGATTTAGCAAAGGAGAAAGCAATGTGCTCGAAAAAACAACCGCTGAATCGCAACGCGGACAAGTGAACCAGCAGCTCAAACAAATTGAACAAGATATTGGCATTGTTCAGCTTCAATTTCAATTACTTTTGAATTCGAAAATTAATTTTGTTCCGGAAATAACGAATAAAAAAATGGAACTTTCCGGAATTGTGGATACAAGCTCTTTAAAGCAACATCCTACGCTGTCGTTTTTAAAGCAAGAACAGGAAGTGAATTT
This sequence comes from uncultured Akkermansia sp., assembly GCA_964474925.1. GTDB lineage: Bacteria > Bacteroidota > Bacteroidia > B-17B0 > Aurantibacillaceae > Aurantibacillus. The sequence goes on from CAYYUS010000154.1 coordinate 4,527, forward strand.
CTCGAGAATAAAACTCGAGCGGTCAAAATTACTTCCCGATCTTTTTGTTTCTTATAACAACATGAGTATGCAAGGTGCCGGAGCCGACAATAAAACATATGGCACTTCCACCCGCTTTCAATCCATTCAGGCGGGCATTGGTTTACCCATATTTTCATCGTCGCAAAGATCAAGGATAAATGCTTTGAAAATAAACCAACAAATAGCTGATAATAATTATTTGTTCGGGCTCAATGTTTTGCGATCTGAATATCAGCAGGCCTTATTAACCTACAAAAAAAATCTACAAACTGTTAGTTACTATGAAACAACCGCTCTGTCAAATGCCGATATAATTTTGAACACTGCCTTAAAGCAATTCAATAACGGCGACGTTAATTACCTCGAGTGGGTTCTATTAGTTAATCAGTCGGTTAGTATTAAAAGTGATTATGTAGATGCGCTAAGATCATTAAATCAAAGTATTATTCAGTTAAATTCATTAACAACAAAATAGTCATATGAAAAATTATATTATCCTTATAACATTATTAACTTTTTTATCTTCCTGCGGAAATAAAAAAGAAACAGAAGATCCTTCGAAAAGTAACTTAGAGGTGAACCTTGTTGAATTAACGCCCGAGCAAATTAAGAATGCTGGCGTTGTTATTGGAAAATCGGAACAAAGGGTCCTTTCCTCATTACTTAAAGTAAATGGCGTTATAGATGTGCCGCCTCAAAATATGGTATCTATAAGTGTTCCGTTGGGAGGTTATCTTAGATCCACTAAATTACTTCCGGGCATGCATGTGAATAAAGGAGAAGTGATCGCCGTAATGGAAGATCAACAATTTATCCAACTGCAACAAGAATACTTAACGGCGAAAGCAAAGTCTGCTTTTATTGGGAATGAATATGATCGCCAAAAAGAGCTGAATCAAAGTAAAGCTACAAGCGATAAGGTGTTTCAGCAAATAGAATCGGACTATAAAAGCCAACGGATCTTGATCAGATCTTTATCAGAAAAACTTAAGCTCATTGGAATAGATCCTGAAGGTTTAAATGAGAACACATTATCAAGAAGCATTAATATTTACGCTCCTCTTGATGGTTATGTTTCAAAAGTGAATGTGAATATTGGAAAATATGTGACCCCTACCGATGTTCTATTTGATATTGTTAACCCTACCGACATTCACCTTGCATTAACCGTATTTGAAAAAGACGTGAACAAACTTTTTAATGGACAGAAAGTAATTACCTATACAAACAACAACCCTAACGAAAAACATAATGCAGAGATCATTCTCATTGGTAAAGACCTTTCGCTCGAAAGGAGCGTTGTAGTTCATTGTCACTTTGAACAATACGACAAAACATTACTACCGGGCATGTACATGAATGCTGAAATAGAATTAAAAAGCGCTAATGCCAATATACTTCCTGAAGATGCCGTTGTTAGTTTTGAGAACAAGCAATTTATTTTCATAGCCAAAGGAAATAATATGTTTGAAATGCTTGAAGTAAAAACAGGAAATGATGAGAATGGGTACATTGAAATACTTGGAAGCGATATTTCGTCAAAAAAGGTAGTTATTAAAGGTGCCTACTCCATACTAATGAAAATGAAAAACACAGAGGAAGAAGAATAATTACTCTAAAAGATAGATGACGCCTGTAATGATAAAAATATTCATTAAATTTATCTGGTAATGACCGCCCTTTTCAAATACTTCAAAGAATTCCATCCGCTTTCAAAAGAAGCTGAAAAAGCTATTGAGGAAATTTGCAAAATTATTGCTGTAAAGAAAAACACCGATCTACAACCAATAGGTCA
>CAYYUS010000155.1:0-6309 GCA_964474925.1 uncultured Akkermansia sp.
TCAACTTGCGCAGCTTTCTCGGCCTCCAATACTTGATTTTTAGCTTCTTCTTCTTTTATACCATCTTCAGCCTTTTCTAATTTGAACTTAGGATATTCTTCGTTAGGGATTAATTCAAGCGCTTTGTTATAATATTGTTTTGCCAACTTGTAATTCTTTTTATTAAGTGCCTCATCACCAAGTTTGGTTTGAAAACAAAATTTTTCAATAAGTTTTACCTCGGCATCCATAATATTTTCAATGATCTGGACGCCTTTGTTAGAGATAGCTTGGTCTTTGTCGAATTCATTGTTTTTATATTCAACAGCCAATAACGGTTCTTGTAAACCAATGTAATCAATTCCCGAAAAAGGTTTTGCCATCATAAATCCTCCAATGGTAACAGAGGGCTTGAAATTATTACTTGCCGCATCAGTGGCAACATTTTTTGTTGATACATAAAACTTCTTACCATTACAACCTGGATAAGAAACATTAATATAAAATATGCCATTTCCGGGAATGTCTATTTCGAAATTCCCGTCCTTATCACTCACAATCTCTTTTATGATCTTGTTATTTTGAATAAGTTGGATGTTGGCCCCTTCACACGAACGTTCATCTTTGTCGGCACGGCTAGTAAGTTTCCAAGTCCTTAATTGAACTGTACTTTTTAATTTTAAACTCCATTCCTGAGAATAAATAGTGCTGCAAGCGAATACAATTAATATAAGCAATACCCTTCTAATCATTTCTTGATCATTTTCTCTACTACTTCTAATTTAGATATAGCATAAGGATCACCGGCTTTGTATTTAAGTGCTTCTTCATAAGCAGGTTTTGCTTCGGCCCAACGTTTCATTTTAAATAGATCGTCGGCACGTTTAATTGTTTCCTTGTATTTATTGGCACCAATGGCTGCAGGAATTTTATATTTTGAATCACCACGATCAACATTATTTGGATCATCAGGTCCCGGATCAGTTGGAGTGATCGTATTTTGTTTATCCTTCTCAGCTTTTTCGGCGGCTAATTTATCAGCTTCTGCTTTAGCTTTTGCATCGGCATCCGCTTTTTCTTTTGCAGCTTTATCGGAAGCTAATTTTTCTTCTGCCGCTTTTTTCTTGGCGGCGTCTTTTTCAGCAGCTAATTTTTCTTTTTCTTCCTTGGCTTTTATTTTTGCGTCGGCTGCTGCTTTTGCTTGAGCTGCGGCATCTGCTTTATCTTTGGCTGCTTTTTCAGCGGCCAGTTTAGCGGCATCTTCATTGGCCTTAGCATCTGCTGCGGCTTTTGCTTTGGCTGCTGCTTCTGCATCTGCTTTGGCTTTTGCATCAGCATCGGCTTTATCTTTTGCCGCTTTTTCTGCAGCTAATTTTGCAGCTTCAGCTTGTCCTTTAGCTTCTGCATCGGCTTTAGCTTTGGCTTCAGCATCTGCTTTTTCTTTTGCAGCTTTATCGGCTGCTAATTTAGCTGCTTCTGCATCTTTCGCTTTCGCTGCTGCTTCGGCATCTGCTTTGGCTTTTGCATCAGCAGCTTCTTTATCTTTAGCGGCTTTCTCGGCTGCTAACTTTGCCGCTTCAGCTTGACCTTTTGCTTCTGCATCCGCTTTAGCTTTGGCTTCAGCATCTGCTTTGTCTTTTGCTGCTTTTTCTGCTGCTAATTTTGCCGCTTCTGCTTCTTTAGCTTTAGCTGCTGCCGCTGCTTCGGCTTGTGCTTTTGCATCACCTTCGGCCTTAGCTTTGGCTGCTGCTTCGGCATCTGCTTTTGCCTTTGCATCTGCTGCCGCTTTTTCCTTGGCTGCATTAGCTTCCGCTAATTTTGCAGCTTCTGCTTGAGCTTTCGCATCTGCGTCGGCTTTTGCCTTAGCTGCTGCTTCGGCATCCGCTTTAGTTTTTGCATCCGCTGCTTCTTTATCTTTAGCTGCTTTTTCTGCTGCTAATTTTTCTGCATCCGCTTTTGCTTTTGCATCGGCATCTGCTTTATCTTTTGCTGCTTTTTCGGCCGCTAACTTTGCAGCTTCTGCTTTTGCCGCCGCTTCAGCCGCAGCTTTTTCTTTGGCTGCATTTGCTTCTGCTAATTTTGCTGCCTCCGCTTGAGCTTTCGCTTCAGCTGCTGCTTTATCTTTCTCTGCCTTTTCAGCCGCAAGTTTTGCCGCTTCAGCATCTGCTTTGGCTTTTGCCGCTGCTGCCGCGTCTGCTTTTTCTTTCGCTGCTTTCTCTGCTGCTAATTTTGCTTCTTCCGCTTTTGCCTTTGCTTCGGCATCCGCTTTTTCTTTAGCTGCTTTTTCTGCTGCCAATTTTTCTGCTTCTGCTTTTGCTTTAGCCTCTGCTGCTTCTTTATCTTTAGCCGCTTTCTCAGCTGCTAATTTTTCTGCTTCCGCTTTTGCCGCTGCTGCCGCGTCTGCTTTTTCTTTCGCTGCTTTCTCTGCTGCTAATTTTGCTTCTTCCGCCTTTGCTTTTGCTTCAGCATCTGCTTTGTCTTTTGCTGCTTTTTCTGCTGCTAATTTCTCGGCCTCCGCTTTTGCTTTTGCCTCAGCATCTGCTTTATCTTTTGCTGCCTTTTCTGCTGCTAATTTTGCTGCCTCTGCTTCTTTAGCTTTTGCAGCCGCTTCTGCCTCTGCTTTTGCCTTTGCTGCCGCCTCCGCTTGCGCCTTGGCCTCAGCATCTGCTTTAGCTTTAGCCGCGGCTTCTGCCACCGCTTTTGCTTTCGCTGCCGCAGCTTCTTCTTCCGCTTTTTTGGCCGCTATTTTTGCTTCCATTTCTGCTTTTGCTTTTGCCGCTGCATCTGCATCAGCCTTCGCTTTGGCGTCTTCTTTCTCTTTTATGCATTTATTAGCAAGCGCTAATCGTTCTTTAGGATATGCTTGATCGGGCAATAACGAAATTGCTTTTTCAAAATTCAGCTTGGCAGTTGGACAATCGTTTTTTACCAAAGCAGCATCGCCCGTTTTAATGGCGGTATTAAATTTATCTATGAGCGCCAATTCATTATTTCGGATATTTGATAGGGCTGCAAGTGACGACGATGTATAGTTCTCATCGTCTCCAAACTTTTTCTTTCCCGGTAAATAAGAAATTAATGTCATGGGTTGCTTTAAGGCCGAATAATCAATGCTATAAAGTGGTTTGGCCATGATCACACCCTGAATATCGATGGAGGCCTTAAAATTATCACTGGCCTTATCGGCGGGAACTCTTGTATTGAAAAGAAATCGTTTTGCATTACAACCACTATATGAAACTTCCATAATATAGTCGCCATCGGCAGGAATATCTGCTGTAAAATCACCACTACCGTTGCTGGTAACTTGCGATACTTGAGTTGAACCTTTATATACAGTTATACTTGCGCCGCCAAGTGATTTGTCTTCCGGTTCTAGAACACCACCTTTTACTACAAAACTTCTGTATTCAACGGTGCTATTTACCTTTAATACCCATGTGTTTGTTTGAGCATTAATTGCAGTAAAGGCAAGAGCGATAAAAAGGCTAAAATATTTCTTCATATGGATTTTAAAACAGTCACTAAAATTAAGATAATTCCTGAGCTTATTTCCATAAAAGATTTCAAAAAAAGATAAAGGTTTTAACCTTTTTTACACTGAATATCAGGATTTAACGGCTATTACCGATATTTCAACATTAACATCCAGCGGAAGCCTGCTTACTTCAACAGTTTCCCTTGCCGGAAAGTTACCTGTAAAATACGATCCGTAAACCTCATTTACAGCCCCAAAATCGTTAAGGTCCTTTAAAAAAATGGTGGTTTTTACAACGTGCACAAATTCCATGCCCCCATCTTGTAAAATGCTTTTAACGTTGCCCATTACCTTATGAGTTTCGGCTTTAATATCGCCTTTCACTATTTCGCCGGTTATGGCATCTTTTCCAACTTGGCCTGATACAAATAACATTTGACCGGCGTCAACTAAATTGCCGTGACTGTAAGGACCAATGGGTGTTGGTGCTCCTTTTGAACTGATTACTTTCTTCATTGTAATAATGTTGTTTTGGTTTTTATTTCTTTAATGGCGTTGTATAATCTGTCGAGATCGTTTTGCGTATTGAATGCATTGATGGAATAGCGCAAATAGGTTTTATCGGCATGAGGCATTACCGGGATCTCAATTTTGTATTCGGTAAATAAATGCCGTTGCAATTTCATTGGGTCGTTTGTTTTAATAGGAATACTAAACAGTTGCCCCATAAATTCGTTGGTAAGTGGCGCCAAAGGTTTTGATCCAACCAGTTCGCAAAAACGAGGAGCGTTATCCATTACCATTTGGTGACATTGTTTTGAAACGCTCCACCAATCATGCTCTTTCATAAATTCGATGGACTTTGGAACCGTAAGAAATGCTGAGAAATCTCGGGTTCCTTGCATTTGATGGTAATCTTGAAATTGCGAATGCGAGGGCATAGAACTCTTATATCCCCAACTAATTATTAACGGATCAAATCTATCCTGGAATTCTTTTTTTACATATAAGAACGAACTTCCCTTGGGCGTCATCATCCATTTATGACAAGCGCCCGTGTAAATATCTGCTTTTAATTTTTTAAGATCCAAAGGTACGTGGCCAGGCGCATGCGCGCCATCCACAAAAGTTATTATTCCTTTTTGCTTTGCTATCTCGCAGATCTCATCTACCGGAAATTTTAAAGCGGTTGTACTTGTAATGTGTGATATAAAAATGAGTTTTGTTTTTGAAGTTAAGCCTTTAAAAAATGCTTCAATGAATTGCTGTTTATCTTTTATAGGAAGTTCAATGTGTTGACGAACATACTTAGCGCCTTTTTTTTCGCAGTAATAGTCCCAAGTTTTATCGCAAGCGCCATATTCTAGGTCGGTGGTTAATATTTCATCGCCCGGTTGTAGATCCAAACTTTTTGCAATGATGTTTACCGCGTACGATGGATTTGTTGTAAATATAATGTCATCGGCATCACAATTTATATATTTCCCTAAGGCTTCGCGCGCTTGTTTAATATAAACAGGACCAGTTACCTGAATAAATTGCGCAGGCTCACGCTCCAACTCCAATTGCCATTTTTGATAATCGTCAAAGATGGGTTTGGGCGTTGCGCCAAATGATCCAAAATTTAAAAATGCTATTTCCTTATCTAAAAGGAACAATGAGCGTAAAGAGTTGGTATCTTGCATAGGGTAAATGTAATATTTAGTACTATATTTATCTCACAAAATGAAAAAAAATGGATAAACGGACGTTTTTAAAGACAAGCTCACTCTTAGGAATTGGAAGTCTTGCCGGATTTAAAGGTTTAGAGGAGTTGATGAACTCAGTTGCTCATGTGCCCGCCAAAAAATTAGCTTCTGATGAAGACTTTTGGGCTGACATTAGAAAGGGTTATAAACTAAAACCCGATTACGTTAATTTGGAGAACGGTTATTATTGCATTCAACCACAATATATTTTAGAAGCGTATTTAAAGCATTTGCAAAATGTAAATATGCAAGGCGCTTATTATATGCGTACGGTGCAATACGACAATAAAAAACGTGTTGCTGCAAAACTAGCCGAGCTGGCAGGTTGTGCAAAAGAAGAATTGATCATCACACGCAATACAACCGAATCTTTAGATCTTATTATTTCAGGAATGGATTGGAAAGCGGGTGATGAAGCGGTAATGGCCGAACAAGATTACGGCGCGATGTTGGATATGTTTACGCAAGTGAGTAAACGTTACGGAATGAGCAACAAGATCATTTCAATTCCTAATCATCCAAAATCGGATGAAGAAATAGTACAGTTATACGAAAGTGCTATTACACCAAACACAAAACTATTAATGGTGTGTCATATGATCAATATTACCGGTCAGGTTTTACCAATTAAAAAAATATGTCAAATGGCGCACGATAAAGGCGTGCCCGTGATGGTAGATGGCGCGCATGCGTTTGCGCATTTGGATTTTAAATTGAGCGATCTTGATTGCGATTATTATGGCTGTAGTTTACATAAATGGTTAAGCGTTCCATTAGGCGCTGGATTTTTATATGTAAAACGCGATAATATCTCAAAAGTGTGGCCTTTGTTTGCCGAAAGCGAAAAAGAACCTGATGATATTAGTAGATTGAATCATACCGGAACAATTCCAGTTCATACAGATCTTGCCATTGAAAATGCAATGGATTACTATAGTAAAATTGGCGCCAAACGAAAAGAAGAGCGCTTACGATATTTGCAAACGTACTGGACCAAACAAGTTCGTAGTTTAAAAAATGTGATCATTAATACACCCGAAGATCCTCAGCGAAGTTGTGCCATTGCCAATGTTGGGATCAAAGGAATGAAACCCGCTGATATGG
>CAYYUS010000156.1:0-6301 GCA_964474925.1 uncultured Akkermansia sp.
TTCCCCCATCTAAATCCTAAATAAGGCAAATAGTATCTATTACCCCACATAAATGATTTGGTGATGCCTAAACGCATATTGAATTTGGCAGAGTAATTATGGCTATAAATAAACGAATTGGCCATCCTAAAATATCCGTTTGGTGTTGAAGTGGTAATATCGGTTGTTGTAAAAGGTTGAATATCGATGAACCAAACTCCTTTTTTACCACTGTTTTGGATAACACGAAATCCTAAGCCGTATTTAAGAAGTGTATGAACTTTATTAACGCTATCAAACTGAGGTTGCATAGAAAGAAAATTCCCGGTAAGTAAATAATGAGTATTTGAATAAACGGTGCTGTCTTGATTATAATAGGTGCGTGTATAAAGCGGTGTATAAAAACCAACATTGAATTGCTTTAATCCAAACGAACCTAAGCGGGCATCAATAACGCTATCATTGCTTGGTTTGGTTGCTTTTTGTTTTGGGAATTTTTGATTTGCTTTTGAATATGAATCTAAAAAAATGGTGGTCTTAAAATAATGCTTGGCCTTTTTTAAATTCAAACTATCAAACGCAGCCTGTGCTTTTATTTCTACCTGAAATAAAAGAAAAGTGCCAATGAAAATTAGCACTACTTTAATATTTGCCTGCATGTGGGGCACCTGTTCTATTTTTCCTTTGCGGCTTTTAATACTTCCAGTTTAAATTCTTCTTCAACCACTTTTAGCTTTGCCAGTTTTTTAGCACCTATCACGAGTTTCAATTTATCGTTGTAGGTTTTTGTAAGCTCGGCTTCGGCAGCTGCACTTTTGTTCTCTAAGTTAATTATATCTTCGGCTTCTTTCTCGCTAGCTGTTGGAGAAAGATTTTTTAAGCTTTGTCTTAAATTCTTTTTAATAGCTTTGCGTTTATCATGAAGTTCATTGTATATAGGCCAAAACTTTTCACTTTCAGCCGAACTAAACTCCAAGTGCTTTGCAATAAAAGTAGATCTCAACTCGTCGATCTTATCGCGCTGAGCTAAACTTTTACTTGGTGCAAGCCAAAGTAAAATGGTTAAAAGTATAATTATGTTCTTAATAGCTTTCATTAATCAATAAAATCTAAAAGCGCCTGATCGGTTGAATCAGTGGTTTTTAAACTATCAGTACTTTCTTTTTTATTTAAATTCTTTTCTAATTTGTCCAAGTCAACAGCGGCATCCATAATCTCTTCTGTATCAAAATTATCAAGTTTGTATTTGATCACTTCGCGTTTTTCTAAACAAGCTAAGGTTGTGCAATCATCAATGATCATTTGTTCTTTAACGAACGAATCATAGATCCATAAACCAATTGTAATAGTAAGTACAGCGGCAGCGGCAAACCATAACGGCTTACGATTCATTGAAATGATCTTCGCGCCACCCTGGTTGGTATTTTTGTTTAAAGTAGTTTGCTTACTTGTTTCAAAATAATTCTCGCTAGTAATAAAAGGATTTACCTTTTCAATTGTATTTAATTTAGGATAAGCGCTTAGTTCATTAACCTCTTCAATGCTTGAAATGATATTCAATTTATTCTTCGCAAAATAATCTGCCGGAACATCAAACAAATTTTTCTTTGAAGTATTTGCCAAGATCGGAGTATTTAGCAATTCCAATTTTGAAGCGCTTGCATTAAAATAATTGTTAGGTACAACAAATCCATGCTCTTTATTCAAAGCAGATAAAAGAGGGTAGGCCTCATGCTCTTCAGTCCACTCAATTTTATTGAGTATGCCCGCCTTGGATCTTTTAAAGTAATCCTCCGGAAGATCAAATGAGTTTGGTATGTTAGTATTGTTGTCCACGTTTTAGGTTTGACTACACCGTTTTAAAAAGGTTTAATCTTTAGTTAGAAATTCCTCTACTTTCTTTGCTGCCAGATGATAACTGGCTTTTAAGGCCCCAACCGATGTTTCAAGAATATGACTCATCTGTTCATAAGGCGTTTCGTCGTAATAACGCATGTTAAATACGATCCTTTGCTTTTCAGGAAGGGTTAAAATAGCTTGTTGCAGCCTTAATTGTATCTCATCTCCTTTAAAGTAGTGGTCACTTTCTAACGACTTAGATAGCTGATATTCAATAGGATGTAAGGATGTAGTGTTTCTTTTGTTCTTTTGATTCAAAAAGGTAATGGCCTCGTTAGTTGCTATGCGATACATCCAGGTAAAAAGAGCGCTTTCCTCTTTAAAATTGGCTAAACCCTTCCATATTTTGATATAGGTATTTTGCAATACATCATCGCTATCATCATGATCGATCACGATCTTACGAATATGCCAATAAAGCTTTTGCTGGTATTTGTCAATTAACAGTTCCAGCGACTTATTACGAGTGCTTTCATCCTTATAAAGGCTTATGATATCAATATCTGTGGCGGCTGGCAAAATGCATTATTTAACTATATTTGACCCCTAAAAGTAGTAAAGGTTTAACGCAACATGAAATTTAATATAGGAAAACTCGGCAACATCCGTTTGGTTGAGAATTTCCACATCTTTTTTTGGTTGATCAAGGATATTAGTTGGGCTTTAGAGCTTAAAGCTCTAGGTGTTTCTATGGTTATACCTACAGTTGGGGTAACTTTTTTAATGATGTATAGAACCCGAAAATCACCCGATTTTTTTGTGAATTTATCGGTGCTTTTTTGGATCAGTGCCAACAGCTTTTGGATGTGCGTTGAGTTCTTTGGACATGCTGAGTACAAAAACTACTCCGTAATACCTTTCAGTCTTGGGTTTATTGCGTTTTTCGTGTATCTGTATAAGATAAACAAGGCCGATACTAACATTCCATAGTTAAATACTGTTCATCTCTTTCTTTGTTTTCTAATTGCCTTTCAGGTAAATTTATGTTCTAACTTTTTTTAGAACTAACAATGAAGAAAGCGTATGTATTTCCCGGACAAGGTTCCCAATTTTCCGGAATGGGAAAGGACCTTTACGAAAGTTCGGCCTTAGCAAAACAATTATTTGAGCAAGCCAATGATATTTTAGGATTTAGAATATCGGATGTGATGTTTAGCGGAACTGAAGAAGAACTTAAACAAACCAAGATCACGCAACCTGCTATTTTTTTACATTCAGTTATTTTATTCAAAACAAAAGAGAACGAATCAAAACCTGATATGGTGGCGGGGCATTCACTTGGAGAATTTTCGGCATTGGTTGCCAATAAAGCTTTAAGCTTTGAAGATGCTTTGCGTTTGGTTTCAAAACGTGCGCTCGCTATGCAAAAAGCATGTGAGATGAATCCAAGCACAATGGCTGCTATTTTAAATTTGGATGATAAAATAGTAGAAGATATTTGTAAAGAAATTTCCGCATCAGGACATGTGGTGGTTGCTGCAAATTATAATTGTCCCGGGCAATTGGTTGTATCAGGAAGTATTGAAGGAATAAACATTGCTTGCGAAAAATTAAAAGCAGCTGGTGCTAAACGCGCTTTGGTTTTACCTGTTGGAGGTGCGTTTCATTCTCCATTAATGGAACCTGCCAGAGTAGAATTAGAAGCTGCCATCAACTCAACAAATTTTAGCGCACCAACTTGTCCGGTTTACCAAAACGTAACGGCTAACGCGGTGAGCGATCCAACAGCGATAAAGAAAAATTTGATCATGCAATTAACGGCGCCGGTAAAATGGACACAAAGTGTTCAGCAAATGACAGCTGATGGCGCAACACAGTATATTGAATGTGGTCCGGGAAAAGTATTGCAAGGATTAGTAAAAAAAATAAGTCAAACCGCTGAAGCACTTAGTTTTTAAATGAAGAAAATTGCCCTCATACTTAGTTTGATCTTTATACAGCAACAATCGTTCGCGCAGGTTTTTAAAGGAATTGGTGCTTACGGCGCTTTAACCGAATCGCGTCATAAATACAAGAACATTGATGCAGGTTCAAGACAATTTACCGCTATTGATTACGCCAATAATCCTGATTATTACAGCGGAAGAAATTATGTAGGCAAAGAACATTTTAGTTGGGGTGCGGGAATATTTGCAGAGTTCTCCAGTAATTATGCAGCACGTTGGCAAACAGAAATTTCGTATACAAAAAAAGGTTCAAAAGAAAAAGATCTGCTCGATCCATTTACCGGTGCACGATCAGGATTTCAAACAAATAAGTATACCTATATTCAATGGAACAATTATTTGAAGTTCTTCAGTGATATGGGCATTGCTTCTGCTAAGTATTGGATGATAGGAATAAGAGCGGAGTATCTTTTGAGTGGTTCATCATCTGCTAATGCGCCTTTTAGTTCTCCAAAAAAGATCTGGGCAAGTGGTGATATTGGCGTTGGAATGGAATTTCCATTCATCAGAAAAATAAATTGGTTCATAGAAGAGCATTGGAATCCGGATATTTGGAATCCAAGAGTAAGAAGTACTTCCATGAGAAACAGAACATTTGAAACACGAGTTGGTTTAGTGTACCGACCAAGAAGAAAGAGTATTGACGATTGTAATGCACCAAAATATCGGGGCCCTGCATATTAAAAAAACAAAAAGCAAATTATGGTAATGAGCAAAGAAACATTGATGTCGCTAACAAAAGGAGCTATGGCTCCTAAGGAAGAAATGCTCGAAGTGGCCAGAAAGAAAGGAAAATTATTCATTGGAATTCCGAAGGAAGTTGCTTTTCAGGAAACTCGTGTGCCTTTAGTTCCGGATGCTGTTGCTTTACTTACAAATAATGGTCACCGTATAATTATTGAAGCAGGAGCCGGCAGTGCAGCGCATTTTGAAGATAATGATTATAGTGAAGCAGGAGCGGAGATAGCGTATTCGGCAGCGGATGTTTACAAAGCAGATGTTATTTTAAAGATAGCGCCTCCAACTATTGATGAGATAGAAATGATGCAGCACAAACAAATTTTGTTCAGTGCCTTGCAATTACATGTACAGCCAGAGAATTTTTTGAGGAAACTCATTTCAAAAAAGTTGAATTGCGTTGCTTTTGATCTTATGACAGATGATGAAGGAATTTATCCTGTTATCAGAGCTATGGGAGAAATTGCCGGTGGTGCCAGTATTTTGATAGCGGCTGAGTTATTAAGCAATGTAAATAATGGTGTTGGTTCTATTTTAGGAGGGATCAGTGGAATTTCGCCAACGGAAGTGGTTATTATTGGCGCGGGAACTGTGGGTGAATTTGCAGCGCGCGCAGCCATTGGATTAGGAGCCACCGTAAAAGTATTTGATAATTCAACATCGCGTTTACGTCGTTTGCAAAATCAATTAGGCTCACGAATATTTACGTCGGTTATTGTTCCAAAAGTTCTAGAAAAACATTTAAAAACTGCAGATGTAGCTATTGGTGCCATGCGTGCCCGTGGCGGAAGAGCGCCTGTTGTTGTAACCGAAGGAATGGTAAGTGAAATGAAAACAGGTTCGGTAATTATTGACGTAAGTATTGATCAAGGTGGTGTGTTTGAAACATCGCAAGTAACTAATCATACAAAACCGGTTTTTCGTAAACATGGGGTGATACATTATTGTGTTCCAAATATTCCTAGTCGTGTGGCGCGTACTGCTTCGTTCGCTTTCAGTAATATTTTTACTCAAGTGCTTTTGCATATGGGCGAAGAGGGTGGATTTGATAGTATTGTGCGAAGAGATGCCGGTTTAAGAAACGGAATTTATATTTACAATGGTATTTTAACCAGCCAGTTCTTGGGCGAAACATTTAATTTGCCATTTAAGGATATTAATTTGTTGATGGCTGCTATTTAATTATTTCTAGTTTCTGGTTCTTAGTTCTGTGCGCTTAACGTACACACAGAACTAGAAACTACGAACGAGAAATAATTACTGATCTTGTGGGAAATCTAAATGATATCTAACTGTATCACTTGGCGTACCGTCGATTGAGAAATAATACCAAACACCTTCGCGTTTATCATCCACGTAAGCACCCTTAACTAAAAGCGTTGGTTTCTCTCCCGGCTTGGCTTTTTTACCTTTATCGGCAAAGAAGAACCACATACCTTGTTTTAAACCTGCGCTATCAACTTTGTTAATAGTATCGCTGCCTTGCATTTCGTACGATTGCCAAAGTGGTTTTGAAGGTTCTTCTTTTCCACCGCATGCTATCATTAAAAACAAACATCCGAAACTTAGTATGCTAACAAATATTGATCTCAAACTCATAATCTTTTAAACGGGTATTATTTAGGGAACTAAAAATACATAAATCATTTAATATGCAAACTAATTAGGCTATATAATTTGTTTAACAATAATGGGTAAGTTATTAAGAATGATAGTAATAATGGATGCCATTTTATGCC
>CAYYUS010000157.1:0-6267 GCA_964474925.1 uncultured Akkermansia sp.
CATCAAAACTCCCTTTTAAAACAGAGCTTGAATGCTGTAAAAATAAAAAACAAGGAGGCTATCCAGTAAGCTTGAAAGCTATAGGATGTGTAGGAGCCTGAAGTGAAATTTGAGATCAGAACCATTAGCAAGATCCATGCAATAACCGACGTTACAAAAACAATGAATCTTTTTTTGAATGAACTTGATCTAAATTTCTCAAAGGAACTTGGTTGTTTTTCCATAATCGTTGTTCTTGAGGTTTTGTCAGTTCGAGTAGGTCCTCTTTTTCAGCGGGACGTATCGAGAACAGACAAAACACAAAACCCGACTTTCGCCGGGCTTTATTTTATAATGTCAGTTCGAGTAGTCACGACTTGTCGTGACGTATCGAGAACTAGTTAGTGATGCTTATTTTCTTTTCGAGTTCTTCTATATAAGCTTTAAAGCGTTTGTCGGTATCCATTAAATTATTTACCGTGCGGCAAGCATGTAATACAGTTGCGTGATCTTTACCTCCGCAATGCATTCCAATAGTTGCTAAAGATGATTTGGTCATGTTTTTTGCAAAATACATAGCAATTTGACGAGCCTGAACCACTTCACGTTTACGTGTTTTTGATTTCATGGTGTCGATAGCCAAATCAAAATAATCACAAACCACTTTTTGAATATAATCAATTGAAACCTCACGAGCAGTACTCTTCACAAATTTATCGATCATAGCTTTAGCTAATTCTAAAGTGATCGTTTTCTTGTTCAAACTCGATTGAGCTAATAATGATATTAAAGCGCCTTCTAATTCGCGAACGTTAGAAGTGATGCTATATGCTAAGTATTCAATAACCTCTTTTGGTAATTGGATACCTTCGTTATAAACCTTCTTTTCTAATACGGCAATTCTGGTCTCTAATCCCGGAGCTTGAAGATCAGCGCTAAGGCCCCATTTGAAACGAGACAATAAACGTTGTTCAATTCCTTGAATATCTACCGGAGCACGATCAGCTGTTAAGATGATCTGTTTTCCTAGTTGGTGTAAATGATTAAAGATATGGAAGAACACATCTTGTGTTTTATCCTTACCTGCAAAATATTGTACGTCGTCAATGATCAATACATCTATCATTTGATAGAAGTGTACGAAATCATTTTGATTGTTATTCTTAATTGACTCGATGAACTGAGTGATGAACTTTTCTGACTGTACATATAATACAGTTTTGTTCGGGAAATTCTTTTTAACCTCAATACCAATAGCTTGAGCTAAGTGAGTTTTACCTAATCCAACTCCTCCGTATAATAATAATGGGTTAAATGCATTTCCGCCCGGTTTTTGAGCCACAGCAAAACCTGCGCTGCGAGCCAAACGGTTACAATCACCTTCAACAAAATTATCGAAACTATAGTTAGGGTTTAATTGAGATTCTACTTGTACCTTTTTTAAACCCGGGATAATAAATGGGTTTTTAATAGTGCTATTACTGATATCGATCGGCATCGATACAGTAGGGTTCTTTAAATTAGTGCTAATGTTAGGTAACTTGAAAGTGATAGGTGTTTCAGTTTTACCTGAAGCATTATCCATGATGATATTGTATTCTAATTTTCCTTCAGGACCTAATTCTTTTTTAATTACTTTTTTAATTAGGCTGATATAATGCTCTTCTAACCATTCATAAAAAAACTGTGAGGGAACTTGTATGGTTAATATGTTTTCGCTTACCTTGATCGGTTTAATAGGTTCAAACCAGGTCTTGAAATTTTGCGGACTTACATTGTCTTTGATGATCTGGATGCACCCTGCCCATACTTGTTCTGCAGTTTTCTCTTTCATTATCATTACCCTTTCAGAATTTTAAAAATGTTATTACTATATGTAGAAACGTAGAATTAACTTTAACGTGTTTGTAAATATACTTGTATTATTTGTTTTAGCAACAAAAAATCCAAAAAAAAAATTATAGAAAATTTCACCTAAAAATTTGGAGCTTTAAAATATTTTTCTACTCCTTACTATATCCCTTGGGCAGAGTTATTTTGCAGTATCTTTTTTCGTTCATCACTAAAGTATATGTCCATGCGCCCCAGCCAGATACCTGCCCAACCCATTTGTGTTACTTGAACCTCAATCCCTTGCCTGTTAAGGGTTTTAAAGGGTTTGTCTAAAAACGTATGTGTGTGACCACCAATGATAAGGTCAATATTTTCTGTTTCTTTTGCAAGCACAACATCGCTAACTTTATCGGTATCATATTTATAACCGAGGTGAGATAAACAGATAACAAAATCACAGCTTTCTTGTATTCTTAAAGCGTATGCGGTTTTATTTGCATGTTCAATAGGATTATTGTATATTAACCCTTGCCTTTGTTTTGGAGCAATTAAACCGTCCAAATTTATCCCCACTCCTAAGATCCCAATTTTAATATTTCCTTTTTTGTAGATCTTGTATGGACTTATTTTTTTGTGATCTTTTAAGTCTGTATCATTAAAATTATAATTACAATTTATAAAATCAAAGCTGGCATGCGGCATTTGTTTGATGATATTTTCTACGCCAAGATCAAAGTCGTGATTGCCAAAAGTTACCGCATCGTAGTGCATTAAACTCATTAATTTATACTCTAGTTCACCTTGAAAATAATTAAAATAAGGTGTTCCCTGGAAGATATCTCCGGCATCTAAAAGCAATACATTTGGCTCTTCTTTTTTGATCTTTTCTATTACTGCAGCACGCTTTGAAAAACCGCCCTCACCAGGGTGTTTGGCATCATTTTCAGGAAAAGGATCAATGCGACTATGCTGATCGTTGGTGTATAAAATGGTGAGTTTTTCAAAGCCTTTTTCGCGCAATAATTTATCTTGCGCAAATGCCGGCAAGTAATAAAAACCCGCCGCAGTACCTAAAGCGTACTTTATAAATGATCGTCTATTCTGAAATTTCCAGTCGCCCATCTTTATAAGGAGAAATTGTTTTACCAATGTATTTTAAGTGCATGCAATAATATATGATGGCATCTCTCACCTTCATATTTAATTTATTTGAACTCAACGCTTTTTTTCCAAACGTAAATCCATCACCGCCGTTCACCAAAAAATCAGATGTAACCATCACATAATCATTATTGGATTTAATGCTTTGTAGGTCTATCGCCGCAGCAATACCTTCGCTACTTTTTCGGATCTTCATTCCTAAAAAAGCATGTTTTTTTTCTACGATAGCTTTAACAATATCGCCTAATTCTATTCCTTTTATTGTTACAACCTCTATCTCATTATCAAATGGCATCAATTCAAATATCGAGTTCACTGTAATAATTCCTTTATTAATACTTGTTCTTAATCCACCGCGGTTCATTAATACAATGACGGTTTGTTTGGCCTTTGTAATACTGTCATAAGCCCATTTTACGGCGTCGCAAACAAAATTCCCTAGGGTCATTTCGTGTCCGTCTTTTGTAAGGTCGCCATTACACATGATCAATTCTTTTTGCATTTCATTTCCAAGCACTTTTGAGTATGGAGAAATAATGCTGTCAAATTTCGCCGACGACGAAGCGCTTTTGAGACTTTGATGCTGAGCTTCTTTTTTAGTTACGGAATAGTGTGTTTTACAAGCCGAAAAAGCCAGTAAAAAAAGCAAAACAAATATTCCGGTTTTCCTCAACATATCATTATCTTTGCAAAGATAGTTCATTTTTGATCTGCAAAAGGATCTCTGATAAACCATAACATAAAGATAAATTAAATGATCGTTTCTGAAACTAAAATACGAGTGCGATACGGCGAGACCGATCAAATGGGTTATGCGTACTATGGAATTTATGCGCAGTATTATGAGGTAGGTCGCGTAGAAACGATGCGTGTTTTAGGATTCTCGTATAAAGAAGTTGAAGATCGCGGGATCATGATGCCTGTATTGGAGTACAATATCAAATACAAAAAACCCGCGTATTACGATGATGAATTAACCATTGTTACACGCATCACTGAGATGCCTAACGGAGTTAAAGTTAATTTTGAGTATGAATGTTTCAATCAACATGGAGACCTTTTAAATACGGGTTTTGTAACCCTGGCTATTATTGATAAAGCCACTAATAAACTATGTAAATTACCCGACTGGTTTAGCAGCGCAATGCGCAAGTTTTTTTAAGGAAATTTCTCCTATTTTCTTCAATTTATTTAAGTATATTAGCTAAATTTTTTAAGAATGATCACAGCACAAAAAATTCAAATGGTCGACCTGAAAACTCAGTATGAGAAGATCAAGTCGGACGTTGATAAAGGGATCCAGGAAGTGATAAATAATACCGCGTTCATAAATGGACCGGCAGTTAAAGAATTTCAAAAAGATCTTGAGACCTATTTAAATGTTAAGCATGTTATTCCATGTGCAAACGGAACTGATGCACTTCAAATTGCCATGATGGCTTTAGGATTAAAACCGGGCGATGAAGTGATCACCGCCGATTTTACCTATGTGGCCACAGCTGAAGTTATAGGCCTGTTAGGATTAGTTCCGGTTCTAGTAGATGTAAAAGAAGACACTTTCGAAATTAGCGTTGAAGCTATCGAGAAAAAAATAACACCAAAAACAAAAGCCATTGTGCCTGTGCATTTGTACGGACAATGTTCCAATATGGAAGCCATTATGGCTCTTGCAAAAAAGCATGATTTATTTGTGATCGAAGATGTGGCACAAGCACTCGGTGCAGATTATATGTTTGCCGATGGAAGTAAAAAGAAAGCCGGTACTATTGGAAATGTTGGTTGTACCTCATTTTTTCCAAGTAAGAATTTAGGTTGTTATGGTGATGGTGGAGCGATGTATACCAACGATGATGAATTAGCCGCGAAATTAAGAATGATAGCGCATCATGGGCAAAGCAAACAATACATTCATGATGTATTAGGAGTTAATTCACGATTAGATACAATTCAAGCGGCCGTTTTAAAAGTAAAATTAAAGCAATTAGATAATTACGCTAAGGCTAGAAATAATGCTGCTGATTTTTATGATAAAGCGTTTGCGAATCATCCAAAGATCAAAACGCCAGCAAGAGCAAAATTCTCTACGCATGTGTTTCATCAATATACATTAAAGTTGAATGGTGTTGACAGAGATAAGTTACGCGAGTTTTTAGCCGAGCGCAATATCCCAAGTATGATCTATTACCCAATTCCTTTGCATAAGCAAAATGCATTTAAGAGTGATAGAAATAAGGAAGTGGATTTTCCGGTGACCATGAAATTGTGTGCCAGCGTGATCTCATTGCCAATGCATACAGAGTTAAGTAATGAGACCTTGAAATTTATTACGGACAGTGTTTTAGAATTTTGTAAATAGTTTATGAAAGTAGCAGTAATTGGTACAGGTTATGTAGGATTAGTTACCGGAACATGTTTTTCGGCAGTTGGTGTTGATGTTACCTGTGTAGATATAGATCAAAAAAAGATCGAGAATTTAAATAAAGGAATTCTTCCCATATACGAACCCGGATTGGAAGAAATGGTGCTTAAGAATTCTGAAAAGAAGCGTTTGCATTTTTCAACATCTCTAAAGGAAAGTATTCAAGGCGCAGAAGTTGTTTTTATTGCAGTGGGAACTCCTCCTGATGAAGATGGTTCGGCAGATCTTAAATATGTATTAGGTGTTGCAGCTTCCATTGGTGAGCACATGACCAATCCATTAGTTGTAGTTACAAAATCAACGGTTCCAGTTGGTACTTCTATAAAAGTAAAAAAAGCGGTTCAAGATGCTTTAGATAAACGCTCGGCAAAGGTTGATTTTTATGTGGCATCAAATCCTGAATTCTTAAAAGAGGGCGCGGCCATTGAGGACTTTATGAAACCCGATCGTATTGTTGTTGGAACAGATAGAGCAGAAGCGGAAGAGATCATGCGCAAATTGTATAAACCATTTTTAATGAATGGACATCCAATTATTTTTATGGATATTCCCTCGGCAGAGATGACCAAGTACGCAGCGAACGCTATGTTAGCTACAAAAATTAGTTTCATGAACGATGTCGCTAATTTGTGCGAGATCATGGGAGCAGATGTAAATATGGTGCGTAAGGGAATTGGAAGTGATGGACGTATTGGTCCTAAATTTATTTATCCCGGTGTTGGTTATGGTGGAAGTTGTTTTCCTAAAGATGTGAAAGCACTGATCAAAACTGCCAAAGAAAATAAATACACCATGCGCATTTTAAATGCGGTGGAAGAAGTGAATGACGCGCAAAAGGAAGTTCTGTTCAATAAAGTAAGAACGCATTTTAATAA
>CAYYUS010000158.1:0-6244 GCA_964474925.1 uncultured Akkermansia sp.
GATCACAGTTACCAAAATGTGCGAGCGAAGGTGATGATCTTTAATAGAAATTTTCCGGAAAGTAAATAAGGGGACTAACTGTTCGGGACAAAATGTCCCGCCCAACCGCAACAGTTGAGTTGGATCTCAAGTTGAACGGGACATTTTGTCCCGTAAAATTCACTTACTCCAACGAACAAGCCGTATAAGTACCAACTGCTTTAGCTTTACACTCAGCTTCCGCATCTGCTTTTTTTGCTTTCACATCCATATGTTCATGAGCGCCGGTTGCTGTATGACAACTGCACTCATAGGTTTTTTTGCAAGAGAATAGAACCATTGCGCTTACAAAAGTAATGGTAATAATTAATGTTGGTCTTTTCATGGGTTTGTTGTTTATTAAGGTAAATCTACAAATTTTCGTTCAACCCTTTGCATTGACCTACTATTTTTTTACATTCGTAATAAAGAATCATTAAAACAAAAACCAAAATACTCATTGCAGGCATTGGAGGCGTAGGCGGTTATTTTGGCGGCCTGTTGGCAAAACAATTTTACAAAAGCACCGAAGTTGAGATCTGTTTTTTGGCACGTGGCAAGCATTTGCAGGAAATAAAAGACAAAGGTCTTAAAATACTAAAAGGCAATGATCAATTTATTGCTGTGCCGCATTTAGCAAGTGATGATCCACAAGAAATTGGAATTGCAAACTATATTATCGTTTGTACAAAAACCTACGATCTAAATTCCATCATTGAGCAATTAAAGCCTTGCATTGATAAGCACACCGTTATTTTACCTTTATTAAATGGCGTTGATGCTTGTGAAAAAATAAAAACGCTTTTGCCTCACAATACAATTTTAAACGGGTGTGTATATATTGTATCACGACTTAAAAATTCGGGTATTATTGAAAATAGTGGAAACATTGAAACACTTTACTTTGGTGTTGATGAAACTGCGGGCGAAGAATTACATGTGCTCGAAGATCTATTTAAACAAGCTGGGATTGAATCTACCCTTTCAACGAACATTTCTACAGTAGTTTGGGAAAAATTCATTTTTATTTCGCCAACTGCAACAGCAACTTCTTATTTTAATAAGTGTGTTGGAGAAATTGTAGCTGCTGATGACAAACTTAACATGTTTAAACAACTGGTTGAGGAGGTGAAACAGATCGCTTTAAAAAAGAACATCTCTATCGCCGAGGATATTTATGAGAAAACAATCGCAAGATTAAAAAAACTACCTTTCGAAACTACCTCATCTATGCACTCAGATATAAAAAGCAATAAAGCTCAAACTGAGTTAGGGGCTTTAACGGGATATGTGGTAAGTGAATGTGAAAAAAACGGTTTAACGAGCTCTACTTATGAAATCATGTATAAAGCTCTCCTAAGAACAAAATAAGATCTACTCAATGATGAACTTCTGAGTTTTTGTTTCCGATCCTAACTTCATATTAATAAAATAAATGCCGCTTGAAAGGCCGAAACAATCTATAGTGATACTAGAATTTGTTTTTGAATTGATCCTATACTCTACTTTTTGACCAACAACGTTATAAATGCTTAGTTCTCCCCCTTCAACGTTTCCAACAATTGTGAACTCTCCTTTATTTGGATTAGGATATAAGCTGTAACTAATTTCATCAGCTGCACCTAAATTAACTGCTGCTAAAGGTGAATAAGAAAGATCACCGTTTAGATCCACTTGCTTTAAGCGGTAATAAGACAAGCCTTTTTTTGGTTGATGATCAATTAAACTATAACTGTTCTTTGTATTTGAGTTTCCATTCCCATTTTGTTTGCCAACAAATTCATAATTAATTCCATCAATTGTTTTTTCAATCTCAAAATAATCGTTGTTCTTTTCAGTTGCGGTGCTCCAGTCTACTAAAACTTCCTTCTTATTAATTGGTATTACTGTAAAAGTTAATAGTTCAATTGGAAGTGGCGAATTAACTGCGTCAATACTTCCGATATAAAAATTATTTGTAAGATTGCCCACAGTTAAGCCCGTTCTATTAACTTGAGGTATCAAAACTGTACCACCTGGGGCAACTGAACTTCCAACCACGCTCCCTATCAAAGTTAACCTAAGATCTGTTGTAGCTCCTACTGCAGGTGCTGTAAATGTTCTATCAGCCCTTAAATTGTAAGAGCCCCCTGCAAGTGCCGACGATGAAACTGTCCACACTTCATCATGTCTTTTTACAATAGTTTGTGTTCCATCGGCAAAACTTACAGTTGAAACAGTGTTAGGGTCGTTATAAGAAACTGAGACCACGCCGCCGGTTGTTGGCGCAGTTGTAGGACATGTAACATAAAATGAAGCGTAATAATCTGCGTTCGTTAAATTACCCATTGGAAATAATCCTGTTGAAGACGCATTGGCAACGGTAGCAGTAGCGAAATATCTCCTAAAGGTTCCATTAGCCATGAAATTATTATTGGCAGGCGTACATATTAATGTTCCCGGTGCTGCGGCTGAGGCACCAAGCGTAAATGTGTTGCCACCCATATCAGTAACACCCTGAGTCATTACAAGTGTATTTGTTACAACCATATTAGCTGATAAAGCTATCTGAGGTGATGAGGCGAAAGTATTATTGATAACCACCCTATAAAAAGTTGTTCCATTCAAGTTTCCGGTATTAGAAATAGTTTGAGCTGTTGCACTACCATTAAATGTTACTGTTCTCACCCCTTGCAAATACGGATCTGCAATAGAACTTGTATTTGACCAATTACCTCCAACTGTCATATCCAAAGCATTCATGTCAAAAATTCCATCCGTTATGGAAAGATTATTTCTTACTGTAAGATTGTTGTTAGAGATCCGTGCTGTAACGTTTGCGCTATTCACGCCAACATTGTACACCGCAGGGGTTGATTCAATTTCAATGACATTACCAGCAGGTGTTGATGCATTTCCAATTTGTATCATACCTCCTGTCATACCTGTTGCAGCTGCAGTTGACTTACAGTAAAACCCTGAATTATCCCCTGTAGCTGTTCCGCCCGCACGCTGAATATTAATTGTTCCACCTGACATTGTGAGAACCTGAGTTGTAAGTTCCATATTAAATGGTGGACGGGCTGAAGAAGCCGTAGCAACAGTTGGCACTTTTAGAAGTCCTCCCGACTGCAACCAAGTCCAAATAGCACCAACCTGACTTACGCGACCGCTAACATTTACAACTCCTCCTTGAATTTCAATGGTAGATCCTGCACGTGGCGCAAGCCAGTCATCTGTAGCACTTCCAATATTAATAGTTCCGGAGGTTACTCTTAAAACACCTTCAATTGACCAAGCGCTTGCATTACCACCTGCGGTTCTTGAAAGTAAAACGGCGCTTGCATGATTAAGCCACAACCCTGCTGCTGCTGCAACATCGTAAGGCGAACCTGCATTTTTATTTGCAAAGAAAGGCGTGAACGTTGAAGCGCTTGATATCTTAAAAAATCCTCTTGTTGGTACCAATTCATTTGAAGCCGCCGTTGGCGTAAGAGCTATAGGACAAGTTACTTCCAGAACATCGGCGGTAGCTCCTTTATTTATTGTAATACCACCACTAAAGGAAGTTAAAACTGCGGTTCCGCTTATAGTATTATTTATTGATGCCGCGCCTGTAAAGGTTACTCTGCCAGCACCGGAATTAAACGTACCGTTGTTGGTCATATTTCCAACAATTGTAAAAGGTGCGCTGCTGGTGGTATTATTAAAAGTACCTGTGATCGTAAGATTGCCAAACGATTTAAACGCTGTGGCGCCGGTATTAAAGGTTAAGGTTCCTGCAATTAAAGCAGTACCCGTTACTCTTAAACCAACATCCTGAACAATTACATTAGCCCCTGCGATCACCGAGTAATTTCCTGCAACAGTTATAACCCTTGTTGCAACATTACCATTTATTGCACTTGTACCATTCATTATAAAATTACCAGTAACAGTTAGAGTTCTCGTGTTAGTGTTTAAATTAAGAATGCCGGTACCCTGAACAGTACAGTTTGTTATTGATTGATTAGTAGTAAGATTTACTGTGATCCCGGCTGGTATAATAGCATCATCTCCGGCTGCAGGTGCAACCCCGCCTGTCCATGTAGAACCAACATTCCAATTACCGCCAGTTAATGAAGCTGTAATAACCGCGCTTTGAATTGTAGAAAAAAGTCCAAAAAAAATAAAAACTACGACGTAAATGCCTATGTGAGTTTTCTTATTCATTAAACACGAAAATACATAAAAAAAACAAGAATCCAAAATCACTTCGCAAGTAGATCTTTTGGGTAGATTATCCATTGACTTATGGCATCAAATTGTCTAAAAAAGAGCAAAGTTCATAAAAAAATTGCCTCCGGAACCCCAGTAAAATGGGCTTTTTTTTAAAATGCTACAAATCATAGCAATCAACTGCTATAAAACGGGCATACCTTTGTTTTGTACAAACGTAATTAATGTTTAAAAGTATGAAGCTAATGGTTAACAAAATGGATGAGATGGGGGAAAGAGATAAGGTACCTTTAGCTGTCTTCAGTTGTAAAAAATAAAATAAATATATCATGGCAAGAAAAAACAACGGTGAAGATGTTATGGAAATGGCAGATTCAAAAAAAACAACAGTGAACACAGAAAAGCTAAAAGCTTTACAACTTACATTAGATAAGTTGGAAAAAACGTACGGTAAAGGATCCATTATGAGAATGGGTGATAGCAACGTAGAACCTCTAGAAGCTATTTCAACCGGCTCATTAGGATTAGACCTAGCGCTAGGAATTGGCGGATTACCAAAAGGCCGCGTGGTTGAGATCTACGGTCCTGAATCATCAGGTAAAACAACCTTAGCAATTCATGCGATAGCGAGCGTACAAAGAGCAGGTGGTATTGCAGCTATTATAGATGCGGAACATGCATTTGATCGTTTCTATGCAGAAAAATTAGGAGTTGATACACAAAGTTTATTGATCTCGCAGCCCGATAATGGCGAGCAAGGTTTAGAAATTGCAGATAATTTAATTCGTAGTGGCGCGGTTGACCTGGTAGTTATTGACTCGGTTGCTGCCTTAACACCAAAAGCTGAAATTGAAGGCGAGATGGGTGATAGCAGAATGGGTTTACAGGCGCGTTTAATGAGTCAGGCTTTACGTAAACTTACAGGTACTATTAGCAAAACAGGTTGCTGCTGTATTTTCATCAATCAATTACGCGAAAAGATCGGTATCATGTTTGGTAACCCCGAAACAACAACCGGTGGTAATGCATTAAAATTCTACGCCTCTGTACGTTTGGATATCCGCAGGATAAGTCAATTAAAAGAAGGCGAAGTGGTAGCGGGAAATAGAGTAAGAGTAAAAGTTGTAAAAAATAAAGTTGCTCCGCCGTTCCGCATGGCCGAATTCGATATCATCTTTGGAGAAGGTATTAGTAAAGTTGGTGAGATCATTGATATTGGTGTTGAAAAAGGCATCATTAAAAAGAGTGGATCGTGGTTTGCTTACGATGATACAAAATTAGGGCAAGGGCGCGATGCTGTAAAATCATTGTTTGCCGAAAATCCTGACTTGGCAGAAGAGATTGAGAATAAGATCAAAGCTGCTATTGCAGAAGCTGCGGCTGAAGCGGCAGGAAGTTAAGGAGTACAAAGCCGCGTGGTGGTTCGCGCGTTGCTTTTTTAGTTTACCCTGAAGTGAATTTGAGCGCAGCGAAAAATTCTCCTTCAGGGTTTGGTTTCCAAAAATGGGATCTATGGTTTAATTTACCGCAATGGACGGTCGCGAAAGCGGCTGTCCTTTTGTGGTGTAAAGAAAAATAATTTAGTGCGGCTATAGGTTAGTTAGTGGTAATAAGCGCGACAGACCTCGGAAAAAAAGCCTCGGCTTAATGACTGGTTGAAAAAAATGTTTCTCTGCTGACATTTAAAAGCCCTATTCCTAAACCAATGAATCCTATTCCCCCACCAATCGACTTAAACAAATTATATAAACATCTATCTTCTCTCCAGTTCTTAGGAATAAAATAAAGAATAAGAATACCAATTAGTATAAAAATTACGCCAACTATTCGGACAATTATCATTAATCAAAATTAGCAAAATAATTCAACACAGGCGGACACCCGAGCGAGACGTAACTTTGGGGCGCTTACAACCACTAACCAGCGGTCTTGCGTAATTGGG
Organism: uncultured Akkermansia sp.; assembly: GCA_964474925.1. Lineage (GTDB taxonomy): Bacteria > Bacteroidota > Bacteroidia > B-17B0 > Aurantibacillaceae > Aurantibacillus. Next base: position 6,158 of record CAYYUS010000158.1, read on the forward strand.
CGGTATCGGTCATCGTTCGCGCGCAAGACAGTGGCCGCTTCGCGAAAATAGTTTGCGGCTCACTAATAAAGTAAGTATCTTTAAAAT
>CAYYUS010000159.1:0-6239 GCA_964474925.1 uncultured Akkermansia sp.
TGAAACAACTTTACTTCTATTTGTTAACTGAATTGCCATGTTATTCTCCTTTTAGTATTGCAACAATTACGAAAACCATGAACGCATAGAGTTCTACTCCTTCGCCTAGTTTTCCTATTACACCTAATATTTTACTTATTTTTTTCAACCTTAAAACTGTATGTGTCCTCTAAAAAATTCTACAACAACTGTAATTGCTAAATTCAATAACGAAAGAGGGATCAATATTTTCCATCCTAAATTCATTAATTGATCATAACGGAAACGTGGTAATGTCCAACGCACCCACATAAATACACAAATGAAAATAAATATTTTTGTGAAGAATGCTCCAAAGCCAATTAAGGTGATCCAAAACGATCCTGATTCTAATCCAATAGCGCTATAAAGTTCTTGAGCGAATGGAAAATTAAATCCTCCAAAATAGAACGCGCTCATAATTGCTGAAGAGATGAACATGTTGATATATTCAGCAAACAAGAATAATCCTAATTTCATAGAAGAATACTCGGTGTGATATCCTCCAACTAATTCGCTTTCGCACTCAGGTAGATCGAATGGCGCGCGGTTGGTTTCTGCTAATGCGCAAACAAAGAAAATTAAAAATCCTAACGGTTGCCATACAATATTTGCAACACCTGCGTCTTGCTGACCAACAATTTCTCTTAAGCTTAATGTGCCCCCTGATGTAATTACTAAAGCGATCACCGAAATTCCCATAGCAATTTCGTAACTGATCATTTGCGATGATGCACGAATGGCTCCAAGTAAAGCAAATTTATTATTAGATGCCCAACCACCTATCATGATACCATACACGCCAACAGAAACAACTCCAAACAAATAAAGTACACCAATATTAATATCGGTAATTTGAGCGCTGTAAACTTTTCCATCCATTGTAAAATCGGCACCCCAAGGAATAACAGCGCCTGTCATTAAGGCCGTCATCATAAATAAACTAGGGCCTAAAATAAATAAGAAACGGTTAGAAAGATTTGGAATGATCTCTTCTTTAAAGAACATCTTTCCTCCATCGGCCAATGGTTGCAAAATTCCATGCCAACCCGCTTTATCCGGACCAACACGGTCTTGTAAAAATGCAGCGAACTTACGTTCCCACAAAGTTGCATATGCGGCAACGCCTAACGAAAGGCCGAATACAACAACGCACACAATGAATTTATATATTATAAAACTTATCATACTCTTTTATTAGTGCTTACGGACGTTTATCTAATGGCATAAAGCCTAACGCTTTTTGCTGTTTTAATACTTGTAACTTAAGTTCGTTCAAATGCTCGTAGTGATTTTGTGAGATCACACTTTGACGACTGATCTTTGAAGGTCCTTCAATAACCCAATCGCTCACCTGTTTGTGATCGTAACGACAAGAATTACAAATAAATTCTTCAACCTCATCCCACTGATCTTTACGAGCTGTTACGCGTAATACTTCATCGCCTTTTAACCATACGCGAGTTTTACCTGAACATTTTGTACAATTACGATGTGCGTCAACCGGTTTTGTGAACCATACACGTTGTTTGAATCGAAATGTTTTATCGGTTAATGCTCCAACCGGGCAAACATCAATTACGTTTCCTGAAAAATCATTATCAATTGCTTTTGCTATGTAAGTAGAAATTTCAGCGGCATCACCACGATGCACAACACCATGAACGCGACCATCCGTAATTTGCTCGCAAGTTTTTACACAACGGTAACATAAAATGCAACGTGTCATGTGTAATTTTATCTTATCGCCAATATCGATCATGTCGTATTCACGACGTTTGAATTCGTAACGCGTTTTTGCGGAGCCATGTTCGTAACCAAGATCTTGTAATTTACACTCACCTGCTTGATCACATACCGGGCAATCTAAAGGATGATTGATCAATAAAAATTCAACAACACCTTTACGTGCTTCTAAAATTTCTGGCGATGTAACATTTTGTACAACCATTCCGTCCATTACTTCAGTTCTACAAGATGCAACCGGCTTAGGCATTGGATTAGGGTTAGCAGTACTTCCCTGCGTTACTTTTACAATGCAGGTACGGCAATATCCACCGCTTGTTTTTAATTTGGTGTAATAGCACATTGTAGGAGGTGCCACTTCCGGACCGATCATACGAGCGGCTTGGAGAATGGTGGTTCCCTTTGGTACATCAATTTCTATTCCGTCAATAGTTACTTTCATTTTTAATTACAATATTCTTTATAAAATCTATTTGAGTTAGTATAAACAGAGGTCTTTGCATCCGCTATTTTTAAAACGCTCTTGAACTTTTCACAAGCCTCCGATCTCTTTTTTGAATTAAATAATAGAACTGCTTTATTATACATTAGGTCAACATCATTCTCATCATTCATTTTATACAAAATAGCATAGGCCTCATCTGATTTTCCATCGAAGATCATTCGAGTTACTTTTCGGTATTGCTCATTCTTGTTGCCCAAATTAAAAACATAGAACGGTTCAGCAAGAGAAAAACTTAGTGGTAAATTAAAATAACATTTAACGGGCTTTCCTGTCATGTTCGCGGGACTCCATTTTGGCATCAACTTTACAACTCGTACAGCTTCTTCATCAATTTCATCATTCCCTGATCCTTTTAATATCTCTACGTTATTAATTTCTCCAGTTTCATTTACAACAAACTTAAGGAACACCTTTCCTCCGATAAGTTTATTTCGTGCCGACTCAGGGTATTTCAAGTTTGTTTGAACGAACTTCATCATTTCCGAAATCCCACCAGGGAATTCCGCTTGCACCTCGGTAATTGTATAGATCTCATCCTGAGCATTCAAACAAAAGCCTAGCAAACAATTCAGAAATAATATTTTAATTCTCTTGATCAATTACGCTGTAATTTTATTTAATCTGTTATAATGACTCACGTCTATAAATTTCTTGCTCTTTGCAATATCCAAAAACTCTTGTTTGAAATGACGAATAGCTGCTGCCACAGGCCATGCTGCTGCTTCACCTAAAGGACAAATAGTTTTTCCTTCAATTTTACTTTGAATATCCCAAAGTAATTCAACATCACTTTCGGTTGCAGTTCCGTTCAAGAATTTTTTCAATATTTTTTCCATCCAACCTGTTCCTTCACGGCATGGCGAACATTGTCCGCAACTTTCGTGATGATAAAAACGCGTGAACGTAAATAGATTTTTTACAATGCTGGTATCTTCGTCCATCACAATAAATCCACCCGAACCCAACATGGTACCGGTTTGAAATCCGCCATCCGCTAAACTTTCGTACGTCATTAAACGCGGTTCGCCTTTAGCAGTTTTTAAAATAAGTTCCGTTGGAAGAATTGGAACAGAAGATCCTCCTGCTACAACTGCTTTCATTTTTTTACCGTTGCGAATTCCGCCACAATATTCTTCACTATAAATAAATTCCTCAACAGGAATTCCTAATTCAATTTCGTAAGTGCCGGGCTTGTTGATGTGACCGGATGCAGAGATCAATTTTGTACCGGTTGATTTTCCGATACCAATTTTTGCATATTCATCTCCGCCCATATTTACAATAGGACAAACGGCCGCAATTGTTTCCACGTTATTTACCACAGTAGGACAACCCCACAAACCAGCTACTGCAGGAAATGGTGGTTTAATGCGCGGATTACCACGTTTGCCTTCTAAGGATTCCAATAATGCTGTTTCTTCTCCGCAGATATAAGCGCCACCACCAACTTGTACATAACAGTCGTGCGAGAAATTTGTTCCTAAAATATTTTCGCCTAAAAATCCTGCAGCATATGCTTCTCTAATTGCATTTTCAACAATGCGTGCAACATAAAAATATTCACCACGAATGTAGATGTATGATTTTTTTGCGCCCAATGCATATGATGATGTGATCATTCCTTCAATTAATGCATGAGGAATGTGTTCCATCAAATAACGATCTTTAAAAGTTCCTGGCTCCGATTCGTCGGCATTACAAACTAAGTAACGCGGAACGCCTTCGGGTTTTGCAAGGAAACTCCATTTTAATCCTGTAGGAAAACCTGCACCACCGCGACCACGCAATCCTGATTTTTTTACTTCATCAGTTACTTGATCAGGGGTCATTGTTTTTAATGCTTTTTCAACTGAAGCATAACCACCATGCGCACGATAAACTTCCAGAGTATGGATGTTTGGCACTTTGTCGTTATGTATTAAAAGTTTTCTTCCCATGGATCTATAAAGTGTTTTTATAATCTAAATCTGTATAACTTCTTAATTTGCCTTCCGCTTTGTACGTTTCCAATATTGAATCTACTTTAGCATAAGTTAAATTCTCATGATATGAAGCGCCGCATTGTAACATGGGTGCTGTTCCGCAAGAGCCTAAACATTCTGCCGTTTTTAAAGTGAACATTCCGTCTTTTGTAGTTTCGCCAACTTTAATATTCAGTTTCTTCTCAATATATTTTACAATATCTTCTGCGCCATTTAACCAGCACGAAGATGTTTGACAAACTTCTAACACACATTTGCCAACCGGCTTTAAGTTGTACATGGTATAGAATGATGCTACTTCAAAAACTTCGATCGGTTTTATTTTTAAAACCGAAGCAACATAATCCATTGTTTCAGGACTTAACCATCCGCCAAATTCAGCTTGCGCAACATGTAGCACCGGCAACAATGCCGATTTTTGTTTTCCTTCGGGATAGTGACTTACGATCCCTTTTACAATTGCCATTGCTTCCTCGCTGAATTTTATTTCGGCGCGTTTGTTCTTGTTGAATTCTTGTGTTCCGTGTACTTGACTTCCCATTTCTACAATTTCTATAAAAAATTCTATGCGTCTAATTCTCCGGCGATCACGTTCATGCTACTCATGGTAATGATCGCATCGCTTAACATACTTCCTTTTATCATTTCAGGATAAGCTTGATAATAAATAAAACAAGGGCGGCGGAAATGCAAACGGAAAGGTGTTCTTCCTCCATCGCTTTGTAAATAAAATCCTAACTCTCCATTTCCTCCTTCTACACTATGATAGATCTCTCCTTTTGGAACATCTGTTTCTCCCATTACAATTTTGAAATGGTAGATCAACGCTTCCATGTTATTATAAACTTCTTGTTTTGGCGGTAAATAAAAATCAGGAACATCCGCATGAAAGCCGCCTTCTTTTGGCATATTCTTAATGGCTTGCTTGATGATCTCCATGGATTGATACATTTCTTCTTGGCGAACCATGAAGCGATCGTAAGTATCGCCGCTTGTTCCAATTGGAACAGTAAAATTAAAATCTTCGTAAGATGAGTATGGTGTAGCAACGCGTACATCGTAATCAACTCCGGCTGCACGTAAATTTGGGCCAGTAAAACTATAACTCAAAGCCATCTCTGCGCTTATTGGTCCGCAATTAATTGTGCGATCCATAAAAATTTTATTGCGCTCAAGCAGATTTGAAAATTCTTGTAATCCTTTTGGATAATTTTTTAAGAATGAATCGATAAGGTCCCAAGTTTTTTGTGGCCACTCGCGTTCAAATCCTCCAATGCGTCCCATGTTAGTAGTTAAACGTGCGCCGCAAATAGATTCAAATATGTCGTAAATTTTTTCGCGCCACTGGAAAATATAAAGGAATCCTGTCATGGCACCTGTATCAACTCCAATAACCGAATTACAAATTAAGTGATCGGCAATGCGAGCAAGTTCCATTACAATAACACGCATATACTCTACGCGCTTTGGTAATTTAGCACCAATGAGTTTTTCAACGGTCATGTGCCAACCCATATTATTTATTGGAGAAGAACAATAATTCAAACGATCGGTAAGTGTTGTGATCTGAGCGTAAGGACGGCGCTCGGCTAATTTTTCGAAGGCACGATGAATGTATCCAACAGTTGGTGTTGCTTCGTGAATGATCTCACCATCCATTTTCAAAACGTTTTGAAAAATTCCGTGAGTGGCAGGATGTGTTGGGCCGAGATTAAGAATGGAATATTCTTTTTCTTCTACAAAATCTTCTGTGTTCTTAATAGGTTCTTTTTTTGCCATTACAAAAATTTTATCGTCCAAACATTTTATTGTCCTTGTCTTCGCGTTGTTGATCTTCGAGTGGATACTCTTTTCTTAAAGGAAAAATATCCATCTCGTCTACATTCAAAATTCGTTTTAGATTTGGATGACCTTTAAATTTAACTCCGAAAAAATCATATGATTCACGTTCCATCCAATTTGCACCTGGCCACAAATCAGTAGCTGTT
>CAYYUS010000160.1:0-6177 GCA_964474925.1 uncultured Akkermansia sp.
ATCCTGCGATTTAAAAAATTCTATAGGTAAAAAGGGTATTTGTTCAAGCTCAGTCACCTCATTTTCTGATCGCACAAATCCTGAGGCCCAGGTTTTGTATACGGGATTATTTTGATACTGATATCGGAATAGCTTGAGAGCCACTTTTTTAAAGTCCTCCTCACAATTTATTTTAAAAATATCCGTTATATCAGTAAACATTTTTAACCAAAGGTTTTATTTTGTAAATTTAGGTAATATACCGAAGGAAATCAGGTCTCTGAATTTTATTGTTTGATTTCTTCGGCATAACGGTAAGTACGCTTTATTTTTTCAAAATTTCAGCTACTTTCCGTATATTTGATAGAATGAATTTAAAGACCCTCATATTGTTTTTTGCTGTGGCAAGTTTAGTTTCGTGCGTTAAACGCTCAAATACCGATCCTATACCAACTATTGCTTACGAAAACTTTATTGCTTCTGACGAGAACATTGCCTACCTCACTATCAACTATACCGATGGCGATGGTGATATTTTTGCTGAAGAAGGCACAAAGGATAATAATTTCTTTGCTTGGTTCTATTACAAAGACACGGATGGTGCTTTTAAACCGGCTTTATGGCCGTTAGTAATTCCAAATCCACCGGGACCAGACACGATCATTTACAATAACCGACCTCTCGCTTATACAGTTATTCGTCCGAGTGAATTATCAAAAGATCAACCTATCAAAGGCCAAATAACCATTACACTTGTTGGTTGGAGAAGTGATTCTAAATACAAGAATTTTAAATACAAGATCTACATGGTTGATCAAAAGAGTAACAAAACTGAAGAGATCATGACCCCCGAGATCATTACTCCCTTTTAGTGCCTCTCTAGAAATTAGCTAACCTTTTAAAGCTTTTATCATTTTTTCTGCGATCACCTTACTCATTTTGTAATTGCTATCGTGTGTCCAACCGGCAATATGTGGCGTTAAAACGGTTCTATCGCTTTCTATTAAATATTTGAACGGTTCCGGAAAATTATTTTGATCGAGCGCTTCAAAAGAAACAGTTTCGTATTCCAAAACATCCAAGCAAGCTCCTTTTACTTTTTCATTTTTCATGCTCTCAACAAGATCAGCTGTGTTCAGGCATTTTCCGCGCGCTGTATTAATAATATAGATCGGCTTTTTAAAATTCTCTATGAATTGCTTATTGATCAAATAATGTGTTTCGTCATTGTAAGGAACATGCAAACTCACCATATCAGCTTTCTCAAAGATCTCTTGCATGTGTGTTTCTTTTATATGCTTGTTCCCAAAACCCGTTTTGTATTTATCATAAGCAAGGATCTCACAACCAAAGCCAATTAATTTTTGCGCAAAAGAACTTCCCATAAAACCATACCCAATAATACCAACGGTTAAATGTTTTAATTCAATCCCTCTATTCTCCGCTCTTACCCAAATTCCCTTTCTCACTTCGGCATCTGCTTTTTTGATATTATTTAAAAGCATCAACAACATTCCTAACGCATGTTCACCCACAGCATCCATATTACCTTCTGGCGCATGCACACATTTAATTTGTTTTTGCGTTGCATAAGCCACGTCAATGTTTTCCATGCCCGCGCCTACTCTTCCAATACATTTTAAGTTTGGACAAGCATCGATGATCTCCTTAGTTATTTTGAATTTACTTCGCAATACAACTGCGTCGTAGTTCGGCAACATCGAAATAAGTTCTTCTTTACTCTTATCCCAAAATTTATCGCACGCAATACCGGCAGCGATCAAGGTTTCGTGTAAAATGGTATGGTTGCTATCGGCAAGTAAGACTCTCACTGGAATTAAAATTTTTTACCCAACATAGATAACAAAAAAACAAATAAGCAAGCCAACAATTCGCCGGAAATATTAAGCACCTGATCCTGAACCTCATTATCTAATTAACAATTCCCTAACATAAAGGGTGTTAACAATTCAAATGGCAGTTATTAACACGGGCAAAAACATCTAAACTACTGATAGAGTGAACACATATATTAATTATACACATGTTATTAAGAGAAAGTACTTTTTCGTAAATTTAATAGGAGACAAAATAATCGCACTTTTATCCTCCCTTAAATTTTTTATGAATCAGGATAACCAAAATAAAACCAAAAAAAGACTTTACACTGTACAAACCGGAAGTAACCCAGAAATAGGAAAGATACAACCACAAGCCATCGACCTTGAAGAAGCAGTTCTAGGTGCCATGTTACTTGAGAAAGATGCCCTAAGCACCGTTATTGACCTTTTAAGCGATAAAGCTTTTTACAAAGAACAAAACGGAAAAGTATTTGCCGCCATGGTGGCATTGTTCAACCGTTCTGAACCTGTAGATATATTAACTGTAACTCAAGAATTAAAACGTACCGGCGAATTAGAATTTGTTGGAGGCGCGTATTATGTTTCTTCACTTACCAACCGTATTGCTTCTTCGGCAAACATCGAATTTCATGCGCGTATTGTGGCGCAAAAATATTTGCAACGCGAGTTGATCCGCATTAGCACAGATACGATCAAAACTGCTTACGAAGACAGTACCGATGTGTTTGAATTGCTTGATGAAACAACAAAAAATATTTTCGAGATCTTAGACAGCAACGTTCGTAAACAACACGACCGTATGAGTACCTTGATATCAAAAGCTATTGAAGAAATTGAAACTGCGGCCAATAAAACCGATGGCTTATTAGGTGTTCCAAGTGGATTTACTGCTTTGGATCGCATCACAGGCGGCTGGCAAAAATCTGACCTTCATATTTTAGCAGCGCGTCCTGGTATGGGTAAAACAGCGTTTGTTGTAACCATGGCAAAAAATGCAGCAGTAGAATTTAATAAGCCTGTTGCTATTTTCTCTTTAGAGATGAGCAGTTTGCAATTGGTTAAACGTTTGATATCTAGTGAAACTGAAATTGCTCAAGATAAGATCTTAAAAGGAAATTTAGATAATCACGAATTCGTTCAATTACACGAACGTATCAAAAAATTATCTACAGCACCTTTATTCATTGATGATACACCTGCTCTTTCTATTTTTGAATTGCGTGCCAAAGCGCGTCGTTTAAAGGAAAATCAAAATGTACAATTGATCATTATTGATTATTTACAATTAATGAGTGGCGGACCGGATAGCAAAGGAAATCGCGAGCAAGAGATCAGTAATATCTCTCGTGGATTAAAGAGTTTATCAAAAGAATTAGAAATTCCAATCATTGCACTTTCTCAATTAAGTCGTCAGGTTGAAAATCGTCCTGGCGGAAGTAAACGTCCACAACTCAGTGACCTCCGTGAATCGGGTGCCATTGAACAAGACGCGGATATGGTAATGTTCATTTACCGTCCGGAATATTACGGAATTGAATTTGATGAGAACAACGAACCAACACGAAATAAAGCCGAGATCATTATCGCAAAGAACCGTCATGGTGCTTTAGAAACTGTAAAACTTCGCTTCATTGGTCAGTACGCTAAATTTGCAGATATTGATTATACCGAAGGGCAGGATAATATTTATCAAGGAAATAATTCAAATCAATTACCTCAAAATACCGAGTTCCTTGATCCGGGCACAAAAACCGTTCAATCAAAAAATTGGGATAATGTAGATGATCATTCATCCGACATTAAACGAAACGATATTGACGATCCGTTTTAATTGATATGAGTTTAAGAGGCCTTCTTTTAGTTTTTATTTTAACCGCGTGCCGCAGTGTGGCGCAAAATGCAGATAGCGTTTGGGTCTATAATAATTACACCAAAAAAGAAGTGACCATTAAAATGCGTGATGGCATTTCGCTTTTCACTACCATTTACGAACCAAAAGATCAAAAGGAAAAACATCCTATACTATTTATACGCTCACCGTATTCGTGCGCACCGTATGGACCGGAAGAATTTTCGCCACGCCTTTATAAAAGCTACTACATTGAATATTTAAAAGAGGGTTACATTTTTGCAATACAAGATGTTCGTGGAAGATGGATGAGCGAAGGTGAATATGAAGATGTTCGTCCTTTTAAAAAAACAAAAAAAGGAAAAGAAACCGACGAAAGTACTGATACGTACGATGCTATTGATTGGCTTGTAAAAAATGTAAAGAACAACAATAATAATGTTGGTGTATTTGGAATTTCGTATCCCGGATTTTATGCAACCGAAGCAGCGTTAAGCAATCATCCATCTTTAAAAGCAGTTAGTCCGCAAGCACCGGTAACCGAATGGTTTCTGGGCGATGACTTTCATCACAATGGTGCGTTGGCCATAATGGATGCGTTTAGTTTTTATTACTCCTTTGGCATGCCGCGACCAAAACCAACAAAAATTGGTAGTCCCGGATTTACATTTCCGGTTAAGGATAATTACGCCTTCTATTTAAAAACAGGAGCCTTTAAAAATTTCGAGCCTTTGTTCAAGGATAGTATTCGCTTTTGGAAACAATTATCGCAACATCCCAATTACGATCAATTTTGGAAGGAAAGAGATGCGCGCAGTGGCTGTTATAATATAAAACCGGCCATGATGGTTGTTGGAGGTTTATTTGATGCCGAAGATTGTTATGGCGCCTGGAATTTGTACAAGGCCATTCAAAAACAATCGCCACAAACAAACAACAGATTAGTGATGGGTCCTTGGTCGCACGGCGGTTGGGGCGGCAGAGCAACCGGAACAAGTTTAGGCAATATTCGTTTTGGAAGTAAAACGTCTGAATATTATCAAAATAATATAGAGATAAAATTCTTTAATTTTTATTTGAAGAACAAAGGAAGCGTTAGTGATCTTGCAAATGCAAACATATTTTTTTCTGGGGAGAATAAATGGTATACGTTTGAAAGCTGGCCACCAAAAGTAGAAAACAAACAATTGTATTTGAATGAGAAGGGCACTTTGTCTTACAACAAGCCAACTCAAAACAAATCATTCTCAAAATACACAAGCGATCCAAACAAACCAGTGCCCTATGCAGATGGAGTTCATTTAGGCAGAACAAGAGAATATATGACCGATGACCAACGTTTTGCTTCGCGTAGAACAGATGTGTTGGTTTTTAAAACAGAAGTGCTTACAGAAGATGTAAAAATTGGTGGTGCATTAAAAGCATTTCTTAAAACAGCCATTTCAACTACGGATGCAGATTTTGTGGTAAAATTGATTGATGTTTATCCGGATGATTTTAAATACGATTCATTGTTTTGTTGTGAGGATAAAAATTTTAGTGCCGAGATGGGTGGTTATCAAATGTTGGTGCGTGGTGAGATCATGCGTGGACGTTACCGCAAGAGTTTTGAGTTTCCGGAAGCGTTTTCACCCATGAAAGTAGAAGATGTGAATTTTGAATTACCTGATATTGCTCATACGTTCAAAAAAGGACATCGCATCATGGTGCAAATTCAAAGCAGTTGGTTTCCGTTGTTCGACCGTAATCCTCAGGAGTTTGTGAATATTTACACCTGCAACGATACCGATTTTAGAACATCCGATATTTGGATCTATCACGATAATGTGAACTCCTCTTATATCGAATTACCCATCTTAAGTAAATAAAAAAACCTAACTTTGCTGCATGATCCAATACATCATTGCAGGAGTTTTATTAGTAGTGGCTATTTTTTTATTGGTCAAACGTTTTATTGGTTCAAAACCACAATCGAACTGTAACGATGATTGTTCTTGCAAATAATTAATCATGCAAATACTTAATAGAGAAGAAATAAAATTTGCAGATGAATATACCATTCAGCATGAGCCAATTTCTTCTTTAGAATTAATGGAACGCGCCGCGCGAGCTTGCGTGATGAGCATCATTAATAAAGTAGACGATAGCGCTCCAATTTTTGTTTTTTGTGGAAAAGGAAATAATGGCGGAGATGGTTTTGCTATTGCGCGCATGCTTATAGAGCGTTCGTATAATTGCACAGCAGTTCTAGTGAATTACTCAGCAGAATTTTCGGCTGACTGCAAAGCAAATTTTGAGCGTTTAAAAGAATTAAAACCGGAAGCCATAGTTGAGATCAGTTCTGAGAGCGATCTGGAAAAAATAAAATTCACTACGGAAGATTTTATTATAGATGCCATGCTTGGTACAGGGCTCAACAAACCGTTAGATGGGCTTTTGAAAGATGTTGTTGAATTTATCAATAAGAATTTTTTGAAGATCATAAGC
>CAYYUS010000161.1:0-6156 GCA_964474925.1 uncultured Akkermansia sp.
GGTTTTGCCCCTGACTTTTCTGCTGCGGGTGGTGAGTGGGTCAAGATTCCTCAAACTGGTGCCGTTGTTATTGGCAATGATGTTGAGATTGGTGCATCAACCACAATCGATCGTGGTGCCATGAGCAATACCATTATTGGCAATGCCTAAGAAATCAATGGCAGTTTGAGCCGTTTCATAATTAGGATTTGGATTTACGGTATTATTACTAAGTGAAACGATCTTACACTGACATAAATTATTTAATGTTCCACTATTCACATCTGTTATTAATTGACCATTACTTGTACCAGTGATCCAGTTTTGATATTCGGAAAGCACATTTACGCCACTTGATGGAAGAGCTAAATTACTATAGGTTGCATTTGAACTCAGGGTCAATTTATGAATACTCTGACCAACTCTATCAGAACCATATATTGGCTGTTCAATAAGATCGTATTTAAAATTATTATCGTTAATGTCAAAATATTTCTGGTAGGTTGACATGGTATTTCCCTGCGCATCCCTTACGTAGTATGTAGTAGTTATTTCCTTTGGTTCCTCTGTTCCGTTAGGCGTTATGCTTGGATTTACAGCAGCATCTTTCCAGTATTCCTTCTTGATGCGATTACCTGAAGCATCATAAGCAAAGGTTATACGCTCTTTGCGATTGAGTCCTGAAGGATCAATAGTTTTTAAAACCTCTTTTATTTTACCATACACTGTCCAGCTAATATCTGTTTTTATGGTATATAATTGCGCGCCCAAACCGGTTGGATTGATCCGTTCCTGACCTGTTTCACCAATTAAATTTCCAATAGCATCATACGTATAGGTATGTGAGCTTTCAAGATCGCCGCGTCCGATTAGGAATGATGTCTCAATATCATTTACCTGACTTAACTTATTGGTTAAACTTGCGGTTCCGGCTGCGCCGTTATCATAAGTGTATTCCAATTCATCCATTTTGTTACCAAAATTATCATAGCGTTGCAAGGTTAAAATATTTCCATTGGCATCGTAACTATATCCTGTTTTATAAGTATTGGAATTTGAAACCGCAATATTCTCCCATCCTGTTATTGAAGTTGTACTTGGCTTTAATGCGGTACTCACTTTAATTCGGTTCAATAGATCGTATTTATAAAGGTCGGCTCTACTTTCCATTGGATCGGTTGTTACAGTATTCAACTGGCTTTGCACCCAACTGCTAATATTACCGTTGAATAATGCAGGTGCATCGGTAGCACTATAAGACGTAAGAGCATAATTAGCGGAACTACTTAAGAAATTTCCGGTGCGCGTGTAGTCGCCCGTATAATAATTAAGGATCATACCATGTCTGTCAGCTGCAACTTTATCAGTTGGGTTGTTAGATGCGGGTAAAGCGTTGTTATTATCTCCACCCGGATCTTCGACTGGGATCAATGAAGGTGAGTTCAATGATTTCATCCAACCATGAATAGTATAAATATAATCGAGACCTTGTACGTGATCTTCTCCAATGACATTACGTTTTAATGGTCCGTGCGGATAATAAGTGTACTTGGAATCCTCGTCCCACAGTTCGCCATCATGCGAAGTTTGCGTACTTACCAAACGGTTTTCGGCATCATAACCATACTTGTGATAGAAACGATCCAAACGCATTTCATTATATTTTACCTTAAGAACTTTACCACTAACAAGATCATATTCGTAGGCAACATAGTTTTTCCCAATTCCTCCCGGATGATCTTGAACTAACCATTCCACATTTCCATGTGAATCATAACTATAAGTTGTTAAATGCTCGTCGCCAGAAATTGAAGGATCTTCATCAATTAAAGTTTGACTCACTCTGTTTTGCAAGAATTGTTGTGGCTTACCATAATAAGTTACTGGTGTTAACTGACTGTAAAATGTTTTTGTTACTTGTTTTATTTGTGAAACCGGGTGCACAGAATTATCTGCAGTTGCCACGTTTGCAGTTGCAGTTGGAGTAGCAAAATTAATGCTGCCAAAATTAGTAGTCTCACCAACTTCGATTATTCTGCCCAACTCATCGTATTTTGTATACGAGAATGCAGGTGTGGCGTAAGCGGCTTGCTTATCATTTTGTGAGAAACGCAAACGATTCTTGCTATCATAAATAAAATTAGTGGTTCCTCCATCAGGTGTGTTTTGCGAAAGCAATTGTCCAAATGAATTGTATTGGTATTTGGAGGTCATGCGATGAACTAGGGTTGGCCATGTGCTTGGCGTAGTACTTGATGTACGGTTTGCTTTTACCTGATTGATGTCAACTACACTTAAAAACTCAACGCCTTCAGGAGGTACAGTTTTAGTAAGTTGCCCTGCGCGATCATAATAATATAAAGTATAATGATGCTCTTTTAATTCATATTCTACATTCAAAGCGTCTTTGAATTGAGAAAGATCACCACAATTGCCACCTAAAAATTCATTCAACTGTTTTTGCTTCTTTTGCATACAGGCACTCGAAGCGTCTAATAAAGCATTAGAAGCTTCAATCATATCATCTAGTAACACCACATCTACAGGAGGCGGAGGCGTTTCTATCTTGTCTATACCCCAAACGTATTCAAATGTAACCGGAAATGTGGTTGGTGGAGTAAAGATCAAATTACCAATGTTGAATTTATATTTACAACCATTAGCATCAGTAACATGAAGATTATAATCACCTGTTGTGAATTTTCCATTATCATGTGCTACACCACCAGGCCCACTATAAGCATCAACAAAGTCTTCCTGATTGAGTTTCAATACAGTTTCATTAACTGTAAAATAATTTGCTGTATTGGTGCTTGGGTTTGTTATTGATGCACTAATAGCGGCGTACGTAAGAATTGGTTGTGCAGGTGAAGTTGTAAATGTCCAAAAAGGATACGAAACCGTAGCATCGGAAGAATCGGTATTGTTCAAATTCAATGTTGCAAGGTTTGCTGTGCTTGTTGGTATTGTCACTGTGAAGGTTTGTGTACCGTTGGTTGCCACAAAAGTTCCCGTATTATTATAAAAGAAATTCCAAGTAATGGTTGGCCGTTTTGTTACGAGTTTAAACCACTCATATGTGTACGGAGCCAAACCACCCTGTAAGCAAGTGCTAATATCACAACCATTTATATTGGTTGCATTAACCGAACCAGTACCTGAACAATTTGATAAGGTTACTACTGATGGTGGCATAATAGTTACTAAACTAGATGGAGCTGTTGCAAAACACCCCGACTGATCACTTACCTGAACTGAGATTGTAGTAGCAATTACTAAACTATTCAGACTTTGTTGATTTGTAGTGTTACCATTTTGCACACTATTAAGAAACCATGCGTAATTAAAATTCCCGTCACCACCCGAAGCGTTAGCGGTCATAACACCTTGGATCTTACACGTAGGTAAAATCGTTTCAAGATTAATGGTTATTGGGTCAAGCATATCAACATTAAAGCCAATGGTTGCCGAGCAACCGTTTGCAGCCGTAACATCCACACTGTATACACCAACAGCAACGCTGTAAACATTACTTGAACCTGTAGAAAGGTTAGTAACAACAGTTCCTGTAACTTGATTCCAGCTATACGTAAAAGGACTACTAACATTGTTAGGTGAGAATTGCGCGTTGATGGTGATAGGAACCGCTCCTGGTGAACAGGTTCCTGCCGCACCATTTTTGGTTAAATTAATAACGGGAAGACTTATGGTGAAATAATTGATCGCTGAACAAAAGCCATCGATCACCTGAACAACATAGCTTCCCGGTAGAAGGTTGCTTGCGCTGTTACCTGTAGTAATTACCGTGTTTGGGAAACTGTTCACATTATACCAGATTATAAATCCGTTATTAGGGTTTACAGTTAAATTTGCAGAGCCAGAGGCGCCCGGGTTACAATTATTTGGTTGCGTAACGCTTAAAACAGTGGTTGGATTATTTTGAACACCTGTGATTAAAATGTTGTTACTGCAACTCTGGTCTAGGCCATTGGCTATGATTAAATAATTTGCGCCAACAACAATACCGCTTACAGGAACTTGAATGATGGCATTGGCGTTAGGATTAGCCGGAGTGCAATTATTATTTATACAATATCCCTGTATCTGGAGATCAATAGGAATTGCAAGCGTTGCAGTACCAGTTGATGAATTACAATCGATAGGATCGACCGCTACAACAGTGGCAATTGGATTTGCCAAACCTAAAATAGATATGGAAGAGGTTAAATTAACAGGACACACACCAGTGCTACTTACCACCAATTGATATGTACCACTTGTTGCCGCAACCACGTTTGGTTGCGCTGATGTAAAAGCACCTGGGCCCGTCCAACTATACACTAAAGGTCCCGCGTTATTAGGAATTGCATTAGGCACACTAACTAATGTTACACTACCACCTGCACATAAATTATTGCTTGATGGTGAAATTGTAAGTGTTGCTAAATTATTTATGTTTATATTTTCATTATAAGAGGCGTTACATCCGTTGTTGCTAAGATCAAGACTAATATTATATAAACCGTTAGCCGTATAGTTATTTGAAGTTTGAACTACCGGTATCGAACTTCCTCCGGTATATAAAGGTGCATTCAATCCGTAACTCAAAGAATAACTCGTAAATGTACTGTTCGGAATGTTAAGCGTAACACTTCCATTACATTGTTGATCAGGAATAGAAAACGTTGCATTAGGAATTGCGGAAACGGTTATACTTAAAGGTGTTGAGCTATTGGTACAAACGGTTGGCACATCATTAATTGTAATTGTGCTTTGCAATACCAGTGAAATTGTATATACACCTGCGCTATTAAAAATATAGTTCGGATTCATACCATAAATTGGCAATTCAGGAATGTTTCCCGGTTTTGTGATATTCCAGGTATAAAGATCCGCGCCTGAGGGTACACCTATAGGCGAAAGCATGTCGCCCGCGCACAAACTATTTGAAAAAACAGTAAAATTAGGATTTGGGTTGCCGATGGTTACATATTTACTTACGGAACTATTACAACCAGAGTTGTTAGACATTAATAATTTAATGGTATTATTTCCCTGCACAAGATTTGTGGTATAGGTGGCAGGACTACCAAGGTAAGGGACGATCAAATTATTGATCTGCCAGTTAAATGATGTAGGAGACGTATAGCTTGGCACAGCCAATATAACACCGGCTGTTGGGTCGCAAGCGTCCACTACAGTGTAAGAGAAGTCGGGTGAAATAAAATCGCTTACTGAAACCTGTGTGTATGCAGGGCAGGACATGATTCCATCGGCAAATAAGGTGATAACATAAGATCCACTGGTTGGATATGTATGTACAATGCTTGCACTTCCGGTTGTAATTATAGGGCTAAATGTTGCATCGCCGAAATTCCACTGTACGTTTGATAAAGGTCCGCCGGTATAATTAAGAGTAAATGTTTTACAATTTACATTAAGAGCGCTAATGGTAATAAGTGTAGAGATAGGAGCAATAGTTAATGTATAATCTTTTTCGCAAGTAAATTCATTTCCACCAGTGGTTCCGTTCAAGCACGCTTTTACCTGGAAAGTGGTTGTGTTGCAACCATTAGAAACAACATACGAATGAGTAATTGGTGATAAAGGAAAGGGAAACGCAGAAGTCATTGGCGACGAATCACCAAAAAGAAAAGAAGCTGTTACATTTTGATCCAGACGACACGCACCTCCAATAGTACTGAAGTTGTAAGTAGGGTTAAACTGTACAACTACGGTATTTCCCTGATAGGAAAAAGTAGGATTAAAACTAAATGTTATCTGGTTGCAACAAGCTGAATAGCTTGTTGATGAATAACAACTTTGTGCTTCCATTTTTGTTGATATGAATAAAACAAAACACAAAATGAGTTGTGTAATTATTTTACTTCCAAATTTCCTTAGTATCATACTTTTTTATTTTAACCCTTGATAAATTAATCCTGGAGTATTTCCAATTCGTACGTTAACTTCTTAATTCTCTAATGCCGTAACCCTTGCTTTCAATGCTTCAATTTGTGCTTGCTGCTCTTTTATGGCTTGCAGTAAAACAGCAGTTAACCCAGCGTAATCAACCGCTTTTGTTGAAATTGTTACGGTTGTTTGACCCGCTCCTGTTCCTCCAGGATCTTGAGCTAACTTATTACCTGTAACCACTGTACTTGTACTTGTCGTAAC
>CAYYUS010000162.1:0-6147 GCA_964474925.1 uncultured Akkermansia sp.
TTACCGGTTTTGATAGCAAAAAACTACAAGAACTCATTGCCGAGAAAGCAACTTTTGAAACCTTCTTCAAAAAAGCAAAGCTAAACCCCAACGCTAAGCTAATTACGGGCGTAATTTGCGGATACCGAATAGAAGAGATCGAAAACCGATTAACACAACAAGTAAGGTATTTAGATAAATTAGTAGATGAATTGGCCAAAGGGAAAAAGATGGAAAAAATATTAAGAGAGGAATAACGCCTTGTCCTTGTTTGCCTTAGCCATTTTGATTTTGTATCTTTAATACAGTTTGGCATTATAACCCTCGATGAAAAAACTTTTACTCCTATTTATTTTAAGTTTATTTGGTTTAAACCTCGCGGCCCAAGGCCTTGAAAGCGCAACCAAAAAAATAAACAAACTCAAAAAAAACAAGGTTGATACCATTGTAAGCGTGTATCGCTATTCGTCGGGCATGACCATGGCCACCGAAAAAGGCAAAGATTGCTTTTTAACATCTTCGCAAATGCTATTTTGGAAAAAAGATGGGGAATACTTTAAACAAGCGTTTGATAATTGTAAAGATTACGACGAAAAAAAAATAGATAGCACTATTTTTATTACTTCCATACGCGATAGCAGCAAAGTATTAAAAGAGGCCGAAATAAAACCCGTAAAATGTGTGTTTAGAGATATGGACGGCGTAGCGCATTATCAAAAGAACAATGCCCCTAAGCATTCCAAATTTACCGACATTACATTTTATACAGGAGCAATTACCTTGCTAAAAAAAATAGATCACTATCATATCATCACCGAAAATTGCGATGCCGAATACATCAATGATAATTATGAGGCTAACATGGGCAATATTTTAAAACGCCTGTTTGATGAGGCGGATAGGGAGTTTAGGGATAAGTAAGTCCTCTTTTTAACCACGAAGCACACGAAGTTTTTTCACGAAGACCACAAAATTAACACATTACCTCGTGCGCTTCGTCCTTCTTTGTGTTCTTCGTGGTTAAAAAAGGTCGCTTTTGCTGTTTCATCAATTTTTTTGTAACTTTATTGCACTGAAAAAGTCCCTCCTCATATTAGCCACTCTATTAGTTTTTGCATGTGCCAAAAAACAAAACGAACCCGTTGTTGGTAATGTAGAAAAAAACGCGCCTTATGAAGTAAGCAATTTAACCGCCAGCAGTACTTCTACCCTTTTAGAACTTAACTGGAACGATCCAACGGATAAAGACCTTACCGAAATTGAAGTTGTGTGGGATAATAATTCGTATCGCATTCCAAAGGGCAATCAGTATTTTGCCATTGAAAATCCTGCGTTAAAGATCTACGACCTTAAAGTAAAGACTGTTGATGATAAAGGCAATATTTCAAAAGGTGTTTCTATTACAAACCAAATAGATTACCGTTTAAAATACTGTGGTAATTTTAAATTCACCCAGTTCGAATGGTTTTACGCCGTTGGAAATACTACCTATTATCCGGTTACGCATTACAATGGCTATGTTGCTGTAGATAAAAATTCAAGCGATAAATTAATTATTCGCTACAAAGACGGAAGCAATATTTGCACCTGCAATAACGATTCGGTTTACGGTGGTTATTTTAAACCTTTCGTAAACAACATAGGCAAATTTGAATATCCTGATATTCTACAACTTTCAACTACTTCGGCGCTTAACGGTGCGTTTGTTAATACCGATTCTTTGGCATTCCTTTTCACTATTGAGACCAACGGAAATATTTCGGGGCAAGATGTAAAAGGCAAGCGCATTAATTGATCCATTTCCATTTTCCCTCTTACCTTTTCCATCTTCCATTTACCTATTCCAATTACCGTTTATGAATTAATAGCCGGCGAACTTCAAAATTCGCTACATTTAGTCTAATGAAAACCTTCATCAACATCATTTTTGTGTACATACCCTTTGGTATTTGCATTTTGTTCCAAGTAATATTACTCATGGCTTTGTATAGCGATGACACCGGTGTTGCAAGCTTGGCCAAATGGTGTTTTCCGTTCATAGCCCTTATTGGTATTGTTTTACATTTTGTAATGAAAAAGAAACATGATAGCCATTAACTTTGAATTACTTTTTTTGATCAGCATTCCTGTAGCGCTGATCCTTGTTTATTTCGCGAATAAAAAATTCCGCATTTTTGATACATGGATAGAAACAATTAGAAAAACCGGTCCGCTTTTTTTAGCGTTCTTCCCTGTATGTTTCACTTATCTTTTTGTATGCGGTGCATTTTCGGCCATTATGGTTTTGGTATATACTTCCATTTACGGAAAAGACAATATGGATAGAGATGGTTTTTTATTGGTAGAAGATTGTGTAGAATACCTTTGCAGTTTTTTAGTTCCACTACTCTACTATAAGATCCTTACCAAACGAGGTTTTCCTTTTTTCTGGACCATCCTTATAGCCATAACACACATTTTAGTGGCTGGTTACCGCGATGCCAAATACATTTACGAACCCGCTACTGAAGCAGCCAAATCACGTTTTGAATCAGGACCAATAATTTTAGAACATATTCAATTGCTCGACGCTTCTATTCCCCTTATTGGCTTTTTAATTTTCTTCTTCTTTCTTAAAAAACGATGGGAAATTAAGCCAATTAACGAAATACCGGCATCAAACATCCTCTAATTAGCTCATCATAAAATTGGCTAATTTTGCTATATTTGAATATGGTTTCCATTGCCAAAACACTTAGTGTGCTATTCCTTTTTCTTTCTCCGGCATTTTATGCGCAAGATGGAAGAATTGATACCGTAATTGGTAACGACGGAAAAAAATACGTGAACAGAACCATTGAATACCCGGGTGGATTAGCAGGATTATATAAAGACATCAGCGCCAATTACGTTTTTCCTAAAAAAGCAAAACAAGATAATGTGCATGGAAAAATATTACTCGAATTTACCATTGATACACTCGGAAAAGTAATATCGCCAAAGATCATTGAAGGTATACGACCTGATGTAGACAGCGCTGCCATACACATGTGCAAAAAACTTAAGCGTTTTAAACCGGCCTTAATGGATGCCATGAAAGTTCCACAACGAATGAATATACCAATGAATTTATAAACATACACATGAAAAAACTAATTCTTGTTTTAAGTATTGCTGTAATAAGCTGCAACAACAACAAACCCGCTGAAACAGTAACTGTATCAGCAGAAGCCCCAAGCAATGTAGGTTTTGAATCGGTAGATAGCGTTACAAAAAGTTTTGTTATTCCCGATTCTATCAATACAGCGCTGATCATTGCTACGTATGTAGAAATTGATCCTGAGAGTCATACGTTATTGGTTTATACAGACAACACCAAAAAGAAAGCCATGCAAATTCGTTATTTAAATGAGGGCGGCGTTGTTACCGATAAATTAGATGTTGTTTCGGAAACACTTTTACGTTCTAGAGTCGGAAATGAATTTCACATAAGTGATAGTACTGTTTTATTTAAACTTACGAATGGTCACCCCATAGAACATTTTAGAACCGACGCTAATAATTAGAGCCATGAAAAAACTAAGCCTTATATTTCTATTCTTGTTTACCCTAACAACAATAGGCCAAGCACAAGACCTAAACAAATACGACGAGAAGGGAAAGAAACACGGAAAGTGGAAAGTTTATTTAGATAAATACTGGAAGGTTCTTGATGATTCGTCAAAAGCAGTTTACTACCGCTATACCTTTTATGATCATGGCGAAAATCAACATCAAATGGGAAGAGGCGATCATAGAATGGTGGCGAGTATTGATACCAGTACACAAAAAGGAATAAAGATATTGGATGGCGAATACCATTGGTATGATTCAAGAGGAAATTTAAGATACATTCATATTTTAAAGAATGGTGTTTACATGTACTACAAAGAGTATTACAGTTCGGGCGAGTTAGTAAAGCTATTTGATTACACTCGGCGCGCAAAAGGATTTCCTTGGTCGTGGTACATGATGGTATTTGATAAACAAGGTAAAATAACTCTTCAAGGGTATTCAATACCAAGAGGATTTATGGCTAAGAATAAATAAAATGAAACACTATTTCCTCTCTTTATTTTTGATCTGTGCTACCATTTCAAACGCACAATTAAATAAATTTGATGCAAAAGGAAAAAAGCATGGCAAGTGGGTGCGTTACCTTGATAAATTTTGGAATGTACTAGAAGATTCTACCAACGCCGTTTATTACAGATATACATTTTATGATGCCGGCGTGAATGTTCATCCTATGGGCGCGGGAGGAAAACATAAACTCTGGAAAATGCGAACTACAGTTGATACAAGCGCGCAAAAAGGAATTAAATTATTAGATGGCGATTACCGCTGGCATGATCCCAAAGGGAGATTAATGTATTGGCATGTTTTAAAAGATGGCGTTTATGTTTCTTACAAGGAATATTATGAAACGGGAGAGCTCCACACATTTTTTGATTATACAAAGCACGCAGAGGGTGAGCCTTGGAGTTGGTATATGATCGAATATAATAAGGATGGAAGTATAAAGTACCAAGGCTTTACAAAAAAAGATGAAAAAGGCAATTGGCCGCTTATGAAAGGATAATTAAAACTATACAGATGGCAATAAAAACAAAAGAGACCAACGAGAGCGTTAATGATTTTATTGACGCCATTGATAATGATCAAAAGAAAAAGGATTGCAAAGAACTTTTAAAGCTGATGAAAAAAGTGAGTGGGCACAAACCAAAACTTTGGAGCAACGGCACTATTGGTTTTGGAACTTTTCATTACAAGTCTTCTAGAAGTAAACAAGAAGGTGATTGGTATTCAACCGGATTTGCGCCACGAAAAACCAATATCACCATTTACGTTTTTGCCAATCAACAACCGGCGCTGTTTAAAAAATTGGGTAAATCTAAAGCTGGCGGCGGTTGTTTGTACATTAATAAACTTGCGGATATTGATACAAAAGTGTTAGAGGAAATGATAGTGCATTCGATGAAGTTTTATCAAGAAATGTATTCAAAGTAATAATGCTCAGGTATTCGATATTAATTATAATTTGTTTGGTCACAACAGTTGCCAAGGCACAAACCGATTCTATTCCTGATCGTTTAGTTTGGGATAAATCAAAAACGAACAGTAAAGAGCTTATTAAATTACTTACCAACCCTCTCGATCTTCAAGCTTTCAAAAAATTAAAACCGCGTCACTCTAATAGCGGAGGAGCAAATAAGGTTGATTATTATTACAAGCCTCAACAAAAAGGCTTTTATTACTTCTACTTTGTATTCAATGGTCGCGATACCCATGGTCCACGAATTACAACCTATCAAAAAGGAAGCGAAGTGAGCGGTTATATGGATACTGCTGAAGTATTCATACAACTTACCTGTGACCGGGCCGATAAAGATCTTGGGAAATTGGACCTTGTAGGCTCTTCGATAAATGATCTTGTAAAAAAGTTTGGAGGAAATTATTTAAAAAGCGGAGAGAACTGGATCTACCAATATTACAACACAATTTTGATCCTTCATGGAAAAGAAAAAGTGACCTGGTTCAAGGTCACTCTTCTAAATAAAAGTTTCAAAAATTTTGAAGAAATAAATAACGCGAAAGATCTTTTGGAATACAGTCTTTAATACGCCAAGTCTTCAATAAAAAAGAAGAACACAACCGCTGCTACCCACTCTCTTCTAACATTTGGGCACTCACCAATTTTACTTCCGTTTCTATAAATATCGCCGTCGTTCTCTATTTGTCCTATTTTGCTACCATTTTTATAAACGTCGCCATCTGTTTCTATCTGCCCTACTTTGCTTCCGTTCATATAGATATCGCCGTCATTTTCAATTTGTCCTTTTTTGCTTCCGCCAACGTAAACATCACCATCATTCTCTATCTGGCCTTTTTTACTACCTCCAATATAAACATCACCGTCGTTCTCTATCTCACCCTTTTTACTGCCTTTAATGTATAAACTTTGTGATGATGCACCCATGTAGGCGATCATTGCTAATAAAATTAAAATTGACTTTTTAAAAATAACAAAGAAAGGCGCTTGCGATTGTGGGTTCGTAAAAAATTCAAATAAAAACACGCGGTGTCGCGCTTGGGCTCTTTCGATAGCTGGCGAAGTTCTCTTAAATCAGGAAATTACTCATAATTTTT
>CAYYUS010000163.1:0-6129 GCA_964474925.1 uncultured Akkermansia sp.
GAACCATTTGTAATATGGGTGCCGAAATTGGTGCTACTACTTCTACATTTGGTTATGATGATAGTATGAGCCGCTATTTAAAAGCAACAGGACGTGCAGACGTTGCTGCTTTGGCTGATGGTATCAAACAACATTTAACAGGAGATCCTGAAGTGTATGCAGATCCTGCAAAATATTTTGATGAAGTAATTGAAATTAATTTATCTACGCTTGAGCCGCATGTAAACGGACCATTTACTCCAGACTTAGCTACTCCAATTTCAAAATTGAAAGCAGAAGCAGAAAAAAATGGTTGGCCAATGAAGATCCAAGCGGGATTAATTGGATCTTGTACAAACTCTTCTTACGAAGATATTGCACGCGCTGTTTCAATTGCAAAACAAGTTGGTGCTAAAGGTTTAAAATCAAAAGCAGGATTTATGATCAATCCGGGCTCAGAACAAATTCGTTATACCATTGAACGCGATGGATTTTTAAAAGTGTTTGATGATTGCGGTGCTGTTGTATTTACAAATGCTTGCGGACCATGTATTGGAATGTGGGATCGTATGGGTGCCGAAAAGCAAGAGAAAAATACCATTATACATTCGTTCAATCGTAACTTTGCTAAACGTGCCGATGGAAATCCAAACACATATGCATTTGTTGCTTCTCCTGAAATTGTTTCGGCATTAGCTATTGCAGGTGATCTTGGATTTAATCCATTAACCGATACATTAACCAACGAAAAAGGCGAACAAGTAAAATTAGACGCGCCATTTGGTGATGAATTACCTCCAAAAGGATTTGATGTAAAAGACGCCGGTTATCAAGCGCCTGCATCAGACGGAAGCAGTGTACAAGTTGCAGTTTCTCCAACTTCAAAGCGTTTACAATTATTAGATCCTTTTGCAGCATGGCCTGGAATTGATTTTAAAGGTTTGCGTTTATTGATCAAAGCAAAAGGAAAGTGTACTACGGATCATATTTCTATGGCTGGTCCATGGTTAAAATTCCGCGGACATTTAGATAATATCTCAAACAATATGTTGATTGGTGCTGTAAATGCATTTAATGAGAAAACCGATTCAGTAAAAAATCATATCACTGGCGCTTACGAAGGAGTTCCTGTAGTGCAACGCCAATACAAAGCCAAACAAATTGGAAGTATTGTTGTTGGAGATGAGAACTACGGAGAAGGAAGTTCACGTGAGCATGCAGCTATGGAGCCACGCCATTTAGGAGTGCGCGCTGTATTGGTAAAATCATTTGCACGTATTCACGAAACAAACTTAAAAAAACAAGGTATGTTAGCCTTAACGTTTGCAAACACTGCAGACTATGATAAGATACAAGAAGATGATGTAATTGATATTACAGGATTAACCTCTTTTACTCCGGGCACACCTTTAACTATCACATTGAACCACGCCAACGGTAGCAAAGATGAATTTAAAGTGAACCACAGTTATAACGCTCAACAAATTGAGTGGTTCAAAGCTGGTGGGGCGCTGAATATTATTAGAGCGAATGTGAAGGCATAAAATAAGCTTGAATTATAAAAGCCCATCGGAAGCGGTGGGTTTTTTGTTTTAGTGAATCATCTTAACCACATTCATAATTAATTTAAAAAACATCAGATAAAACAATTAAAAACTAAAACCATGAAAAAGAACGTCATTTTATTTGTTGCCTTATTAACATTTTCGTTTACCATGTACTCGCAAACAACACAGGATGAATACAATTACTTGACAAAAGATTATGTGGTAAAAAGAAACGAACCTGGATTTGAATTAAAAAAAGGTTACGCAATGGAAAATCTATTCTTTAATGATGCTGATACAACTTCGATAACAATGCAAAAATTCGTAAGAGTAGACGGCAGTAACAAAATTGCTGTCGCATATCTATTAGGTTATAAAAAAGGGAAGAATCCAACCGAATTTACAATTATTCCTCATCCAAAATCAGAGGAGGCTGTCAATAATGCTTTTTGGAAATCATTAAATAATGGTAAAGCCGTAAGCTCAGAGAAATTTCAATACATCATTTCAACAATTGCAAGACAATTGATTTGGTAATAAAGACAGTACTGCATAAGAAATAAAATGAAAACCAAAGTTGAAATATTAGCACCTGCCAAAAACCTTGTTCAAGGTATGGGCGCCATAAATGCCGGAGCTGATGCTGTATATATTGGTGCGCCGCAATTTGGTGCCCGAAGCAATGCTACTAATTCGGTGGAAGATATTGCAGAACTGGTACAATATGCTCACCTTTTTAAAGCACAAGTGTTTGTGGTAGTTAATACCATTTTGTACGATAATGAATTAGAAGATTGTAAAAATTTAATTCACGAATTATACCGCATTGGTGTGGATGCTTTAATTGTGCAAGATATGGCTGTGTTGGAAATGGATCTTCCTCCAATTGTAATTCACGCCAGTACACAAGCTAATAACCGCGATCCAAAACATGTAAAATTTTTGGCTGATGCCGGAATGAAGCGCGTGGTGTTAGCGAGAGAATTAAATTTAGATCAAATAAAAGATATTCATAAAGCCACAGATGTTGAATTAGAATTTTTTGTTTCTGGAGCCTTATGCGTCTCGTTCAGCGGTAATTGTTATATGAGCGTTGCTAATGGCGAGCGCAGTGCTAACAGAGGTTCTTGCGCGCAAAATTGCCGGTTACCTTATAATTTAGTGGATGGTACCGGGAAAACCTTAATAGCTAATAGTCATTTATTATCCATTAAGGATCTCGACTTAAGCGATCAATTACCAAATTTAGTGGAAGCCGGCATTACTTCATTTAAAATTGAAGGTCGTTTAAAAGACATGGTGTATGTAAAAAACAATACATCGTACTTACGTAAAAAATTAGATGCCTTTTTAGAGAATAACGATCAATACGTAAAAGCATCTTCAGGAAGAACCTTCTATAACTTCGAAGCCGAAATGGATAGAAGCTTTAATAGAGGGTATACCGATTATTTTGTGAACAAGCGCACCGAAAAAATTGGTTCGTGGGAAAGTCCAAAATCACAAGGACAATTAATAGGAAAAGTATTAGAGACCAAAACCAAGGGCTACGTTATAGAAAATCAAGACAAATTAAATAATGGTGATGGACTTTATTTTATAAATGAAGAAGGAATTCCTGACGGTATGCAAATTAATAACATTGTAAATGATGTTGTTATTCCAAATACATTTAAAGACATAAAACCGGGCACCATCATTTTTAGGAACTCAGATGCAGCCTTTACCAAGTTAGTTGAACGAGATGATAGCGCGGTTAGAAAAATTGGTGTCAATTTAAAATTCTCTGAAACCAAAAAAGGATTTCAATTAGTAGCTATTGACGAAGACGGACATAAAAGCGTAACTGAATTTGAATCAGAAAAAGAATTAGCCAAAAGTGCGGAATCAACCATTCCTAATATTAAAAAGAACTTAGCAAAAACAGGCAATACGCCTTTTATTGTTGATGATATAGACATTGAATTTTCGGGCAATTGGTTCTTACCTATTTCAAAAATAAACGAAAGCAGAAGGATAGTTTTAGAACAATTGATAGATACACGCGTAAAAGAATACCACCGCGAAGAAATCCAAATCAAAAAAACAGCTCATCCCTACCCTGTTGCGCAATTAGATTTTACATACAACGTAGCCAATAAAATGGCGCGTGAGTTCTATAAACGTCACGGTGTTACCGAAATTGAAAAAGCATTTGAATTGCAATGGGATCCCGGTAAATCGCGCGTAATGGTCACCAAATATTGCGTAAAATACGAACTCGGTAAATGCGCCAGATTTCAGCGTGATACCATGGGCGAAAAAGTAGTTGAGCCTTTAGTATTAAAACACGGCACCAACGAATACAAGTTAAAATTCAACTGCAAGCCCTGCGAAATGGAAATTTGGGAGAAGGATGCAGAGTTGACGTTTGAAGAAGAGGATTGATTCAACACGTTTTTTAACCATAGAGCACATAGAGTTTTTCACGGAGGTTCATAGAGAAGAACTGTGTTTAATAATAGGCGTTTAGCGAGCTCTATGAACCTCTATGCAAACCTCAGTGAAGCGCTTTAGCGCTCTATATGGTTAAAAAATATTCACTATCTTAGATTCATGCAAAATCAAATAACCTTTCAATTCATTTCCGAACCTTCCGATGTAAATTACGGTGGTAAAGTACACGGAGGCGCTGTAATGAAATGGATCGATCAAACCGCTTATGCTTGTGCTAGCTCATGGGCCGAAGGCTATGCCGTAACTGTTTACGTTGGTGGCATTCGTTTTTTTAAACCCATTCAAATTGGAGATCTTGTAAAAGTAAGTGCCCGAGTGGTGCATACAGGCACAACAAGTATGCATATTGCTTGCGATGTGTTTAGCAGACCGATTACCGGAGAAAAATATCAAAAAACAACGCATTGCATTATTGTATTTGTCGCCGTTGATGAACATGGCAAAACAAAAACCGTAAAAAAATGGGAACCTCATACCGATAGAGAATTAGCGCAGCAAAAATATGCTATGCGTTTGATGGATCTGCGAAAAGGAATTGAGGAAGAGATGAAACCGTTTTTAGAGGATTACTTTTAGACCCCTTTTTTAACCACGGAGTACATAGAGTTTTTCATGAAGGTTCATGGAGAAAAACTGTGTTTAATAAATTAGGCGTTTGGTTTGACTCTATGAACCTCTATGCAAACCTCTATGAGCCGAAGGACTCTATGGTTAAAAGCCTCTAAAACTAAATATTCACCACTCCCCATTTTTAGCACCTTTTCACAATAAAAATCCTTAACTTTCTTACGTAAATCATACTTATGAAAAACAAAATCTTATTATCAGCTGCACTTGTTGCTAGCATTAATTTTTCGAATGCTCAGGAAGAAGATAAATTTCAGTGGCTTGAGGAAGTTGACAGCAAAAAATCTTTAGAATGGGTAGAAGCTCAAAATAAAGCAACGTTTGATGTGCTTAGCAAGCAACCTATCTATCAAAGTGTATATGATAAAAGTTTAGAAGTTTATAATTCAACCGATCGTATTGCCGCGCCAAGCATTTACGGAAAGTATATTTATAATTTTTGGCAAGATAAAACCAATCCTCGCGGGATCTGGCGCCGTACAACCAAGGAAGATTATTTAACTGCAAATCCAAAATGGGAAATTGTATTGGATATTGATGAGCTTTCTAAAAAAGACAATATCAAATGGGTATTTAAAGGCGCCGATGGTTTGTATCCCAACTACGATCGCTTTTTGGTGAATCTTTCTAACGGTGGTGGCGATGCTGTAACCGTAAAAGAATTTGATGCTGTAAAAAAGGAGTTTATAAAAGATGGTTTTGTAATGCCTGAAGCAAAAGGCAGTTTAAGCTATTATGATGAGAACACTGTTATTGTTTCAACCGATTTTGGAAAAGGAACTATGACCACCTCGGGTTATGCTCGTCAGGTAAAATTATGGAAACGCGGAACACCTATGACAGCCGCCAAATTAGTTTTTGAAGGAAAAGAGAACGATGTATGGGCCAGTGGTTATAAAATGCGTGATGGGGAGAAAAAACATTTATTCATGGCCAGAGGCATTACATTTTACACTTCCGAAACTTTTGTAATGGTAAACGATAAATTAGTAAAATTAGATATTCCTGAAGATGCAGATATCTCTGATCTTATCAATGATCAAATGATCGTAAATTTAAAAACGGACCTTGTGATCAATAACGTAACCTACAAGCAGGGTTCTGTTATTAGTTTAAACTTTACGGCCTTGCAAAAGGGAAAAAAAGAAGCACAATTAATTTATGAACCTGATGAATTTTCGAGTGTATCCTCTTTAGGGAGTACAAAAAATAAACTATTGCTTTCTATTCTTAACAATGTAAAAAGCGAATTGTATATCTATTCGTTCGACAATAAAAAATGGAACAAAACAAAAGTTGCCGCTCCCGATTTTGGAACTATCAGTTTAGGTGCCAGCGATGAGAATTCTGACCAATACTTTTTCTACTTTCAAAATTTTTTAACGCCTTCTTCTTTATTTGTGGCTGATGCAGGCACTAATACTACATCATCTCTTAAATCATTGCCCGCTTATTTTGACGCAAGTAAATATGCAGTGGA
>CAYYUS010000164.1:0-6118 GCA_964474925.1 uncultured Akkermansia sp.
AGATCCCGCTCCTGGCAAATTGTCGTTTATGTAGGCTAATTTTACGCTTGTATTATTAGCTCCGAATGCAATTCTTTTTGATGCAATAATCTTTCCTCCCGTACTAACATTCTCGTTGATACTGTTTGTTACTGTCATAGTAACCGCTGGTTTTTGCAACGGTAGTAGGTTGCTTGCATTATCTGAACTTAGGGCAGTAGCGATAGTTTTCCCTTCTTTGGAAGTATAACTCGATGAAACAACGTCATTTTGATCCATTGTTATTGTTTTTATAACTGATTCGGCTGTCGGCGCTTCATCCCCAAATACCCTTATTAATTCATCATCGGTTGGTGTTGTGTATAGAATGCGGGTTGTTCTTCCGCGACCGTTAGAGATCAATCCTAAGGCGTGTGTCTTTCCAACTCCTGATTCTTCAGTAACTCTATTTGTTCCGTCAGTTTTAAACAATGTTCTTTTAAATGCATAACCATCTGCATTAGGCACATTTGTATTATCTATTCCATTTGGAATCGTAGAGTTATTTGAGTAGTATGTAAATCCATTATTTGTGTTATAAATAGTTTCAGGATCCTTTAGTTTTGAATCCGTATCAAAAGATGCCGCAGTATACAATTCATTTGATGAGTTTTTCACAAAGCCCAATTTATAGCCATTTAAGTTTCCAGTTAAAGGAACAGGAATTGTTGATAATGCAGGTCTGCCTGAGTAATCTATCTCAGTTTGGGAAATAATGTTTGTGTTTTCAGAACTATTATATTTCTGATTTTGACGAGTCATAAGTAAACCATTCGCATAACTAATTCCTTCACTTGACTTTTGTCCCGTAGGATTAGCTAGATTTTGATTATCCCCTTCAGTAAATACTCTACTGTAGATCCAGTTTATTTTTTCATCAGGATCTGTGAAATAAAAAGCATACTTCATGGGATTGTTAGGCGCAGATAACGTTGTCATATTTAAAGTATGTGTTGAGGCACTGGCTAAAGAATAACTCCACTCACCATAATTTTCCACATTGGCAATTCCTCCCTTAAAATAAGTTCCCAAAGGTCTAACTCTCCATATATAAAATCCGGTCCCCTCAGCCATTGTTAGTTTTACACCTGTTTTATACGATTGTGTTTCAACTTTTAAAGCTTTTGACCAATCAACATTTGTAGCGATCTGGTTTAAATCTTTTTCAAAAGCAGGATCACTATTATAAAGTTTTAGAACCTGAACCTCATAGTTTGGATAGGCGTCAATATTTGAAGGCTGCCAGCTGAATGTTACTAACCTGTTTGTTACAGTAACATTCGACACCGCAACAGCAGGAGACATCAACCCTGATTGTAAACGCACGTCAACTTCATAGCCACGATCAAGCTCAACACCTAAACGTATATTATTCACAATATAATTCAATAAAAGGCCAGCCGGTATAGCAGCATTACTCCCATTTGTAATAGCTACAGTAGTAATATTAATTACTAATGGTATGGAAACTACCGTTGAATTAATTGTGCTTAAAACATCATCAATCTTGAGATACTCAGGTTTAAATGAATTTATAGTTAAGGTTCTTGATACTGGTGTATTGGCACCACATTGATAGTTTAACTGAACTTCTACATTAAAATTCCAATTTGAAGCTGCCTTAACATAGTCTTTGCCAAGGTCAAGCTTAAATCCTAATTTTGCCAGACTATTTTTTTCTTTTAATAGGTTTGCCTGCACGTACGCTTTTCCAATATTACTAAGGCTTATTGATGCGCCTGTGTATAATTGAGTCGTACCTGTTAGTGCTCCAGTGATG
This sequence comes from uncultured Akkermansia sp., assembly GCA_964474925.1. GTDB lineage: Bacteria > Bacteroidota > Bacteroidia > B-17B0 > Aurantibacillaceae > Aurantibacillus. The sequence goes on from CAYYUS010000164.1 coordinate 1,799, forward strand.
GCTGTGAACGTTGGATTGATCTGCTGGCCTTTTAAATTAATAACAAACATCATTGCCAAAGTCAAAACTGTGATTTTACCATTGGTAAACCATGAGTTATAACGATCTTTTGTATAGCGGTCTCTAATCATAATACTTTCATTTTTCAATTTGATCTATCAACTTTTTTCTTTGTCACGGTTATCAATTATTTCATAACCGGCATATTTACCTAATAAATTACCTTTTTTGTCTGACACAGCTCTACGCGCCGGAAAGAATGAATAGACACTTCCTATCTCTATTGCTTTATAAGTGGTAAACATTTGTTTTATTTTATAGTCTGACTGATAATTCACTTTTACAGAAGTGATTTTTTTAGCTTCGTTATTATACTCGTAAATAATGTCTTTCATTTTTATGCTTGGATCTACTTTTGTGGGATCTACTTTTAAAGCGATCAACTTATTTTGCCCTCCAGCACTTTCACATCTTACAACCTGGCAACTATCCATAAACTCTTTTCGCATTTCTAAGAACGAATCGCTCATTTTGTAATTATTTAGTCGGGTTGTTGTAGAGCTAATGATGATCACTTTTTGAATAGGCAGAACGATCACTACTTCTTTTTCATCCCTATAAATATTTACTTGCTCAGAAAAAAAATGTAGGTATTGTTCATTCTTATACATTTTAATATTTGAAGTGATAGTTTGATCATCCCAATCTGTGTTTTTAACAGTATAATTCATGAACACTGTCTTGTTTTTAACAGAAGTATCGCCTTTCAAACTCATTGATTCCTCTATATCGAATATTTCTTTCAAACAATGATCCTGTTTTTGGGAATAACTTACGCCACAAATAAATATTAAGACGTATTGTAGCTTTATTAAATAATTTTTCATTTTAATTTTTGTCTATTAGTGGTGTATTATATTGCTGTTCCTGCAACGTTTTTAGCCCTCGTTCAGTTTCTATACTCTTCCTTACCAATTGTCCCTTATTATTATATTCATACAACACCGCAAAATGTTGATCATCAAATTGTGCCGCCAGTTTGAAATCTGTATTGTACACTGAACAGTTTACGGAGGCATCTAAAGGCTGGATTCTGAAATCGTCAACAAACACCTGTTCATTATTTGGGATATCCCTGTTGTAAGAAAGCTTGATATTATAATTGCCTGGAGTTAAACCACTAAAATATTTTATTTCTCCTGAGAATAAGGTCCATTCACCTGTTTGGGCTATTGGTTTCAAATCGAATAATTTATTTCCAATTATTACCTTTAGTTGAGGGTTAGGATTTTTCATATGGTAATTGACACTTGAAATCTGATCGCTTAAAGAGCTGCGCAACCATAATTTTACGGAAAGGCCGCTCTTAGTTAAGATCTGGCTTGAAACCGGATACTGATTAGCAAAAATATAATTTGGGTCATTTGAAAAATTACATGAATATTTACCTGTGTGAGAAATTGTTGTTGTACCTGTTTGAGGCCCAAACTCAAAATCTCTAAAAACAATCTCGCTAAATCCAGCGTTCTGTGCTACTAATACAGGCAAATTATTATTATAGCCAAACCTAGCGGCGCTCTTTATTCCAAGCACATCAATTTCTTCAAGCGGGTAACCATAAGGCGCATATTTGGTAACCTTGCTGTCTGAATACCAAACCGAAGGAACGCTTGATGGATTATAGTTTAACCAATTAAAGAAGGTAAACGCTGACGTGGTTAAGCCACCACTATAAATTTTACCATTAACTCCATTAGCATCCTTTACATTGTCCCTGTATGAATATGTACATAAAGGATAGAAGAATTGATTTGCCGCTGCCATTACACTTGTAGTTCCAAGGGCAGGATATTCTGCTGCCATACTAGTAAACCAACCATTGGTATAAGTTGTTGCTGAAGCACTCACCACATTATTTAATGGGTTTGTAATTGGAGACCATACAAAAGCAGTTGCTGATGGTGTTAGTAACGCATTATATAAAGCATTTGTACTATAGGTAACAACATTGCCAGCCATAGAGGTTAATTCATTCGTATTAGATGCGTTATAACTTTTTGGTTCCATTTTGCTATAAACCCAAGAACAAGGAATATTTAGAGAATAGTAATGCCCGCTATGCTTTGATGCAGGAATATCCTGGGTTGTGATCTTCTCTTGTGGAGACATATAGCCGTCAAAGGTTCTTGTAAACACAGGATCACCTGTGTATTTATCAAATGCCAAATTCTCAGTTGTTTGAGCTACACCATCTGTAATATTAGTACTAGACATTAAATAGCTTAGTTTATTCACAACTTTAGAAGTTGCATGTTGACAAAGCAACTGATCTGAGTATGAATAACTAACTCCAGGGGTAAGTACTGGCTGAACAACAGGCCAATAAATATTCAAGTCCAATTCAATCGAAAAATCATTGTTCTTTTCATGAACGCTCGAAGAAAAAATAGTTACATCTTCTTCCGTACCCGGCTTTAAATTTGATTTTTTAATTTCATTTGTGTTTTTATCATAAACTAAAGTCGCAACTGCCGATCCAGGCGCTGAATAGTTATATGTAGTTTTACTTACTGAAGCGTAATTAATAAATGTGGCCGGGGTGTAATTTCCAGGATAACTTGCCTTGCTTTTTACCTTGCCATGCATATCGTTTAACTTGAATAAATAACCCTGTGTTACCCATGCACGATTTATATCAAGATTAAAAATGCCGAGAGGAAGACTGAAACTAAATTTTTTATAGGTTCTATCATCCTTGTCCTTTTTAATATCAGACTGTTCAAATTCCATTGGAAATTCCTTAGCGGTATGATACTCGTTTACAACAAAACCCGTAGTTGATTTACCACTATGTATGTTTTTTATAATAATTCTCGAATGACCAATTTCTGCTGCAGGCAAAACAGTTTCCCCTATGGCACCTTCAAATTGTTTCGTATCACGGCCATTCAGTATTTTATTTAACCATTTTTGCTTTTTTCTTTCAAGAAATGAAACCAAAGCGTTCTCTTCCCTCATTTCAGGCGGTTCATTTGTTGCAACACCACTTGAAGTTCCATTTTCATTTTTATAGACATATTCTGAGCCGAAAACCATTGCGTCACCAGTTTCACCATTAATTCCTTCGTCATAAGTTAAAATGCGTTTAACTCTTATTCCGCCGCCTTTTTTTGCTTTACAATAAGGAAGAGGTAATTTAAAATAAGACAACGGGCAGTTTATTGTTTTACACGATTCTGCTCTTCGTACATTTTTGACAATTCCTCCAACCCAATCCTCAAACATATTCAAAGAATTTTCAACAACTTTCTTTCTTGTTATTTTACGAATATCCGCTTCATCTACAGGATTGCTCTCATAAGCCACGTCTGTATAATCTGCGTCTTTGTAAGAAAGGGCATTTAGTCCAAGGTTTTGACCACCATTAGTCATTAATTCCTGATAACATACATAACGCGGTAAGGTTTTATCTTTTTTACCGACATCGTTACCTATAAGATTTGTTCTTTTGTCTCCCAGATGTAAAAATACATTACCCCCTGATGTGGTTATTTCGTTGACCGTTGTATAACCAGTAACATATTCATACCTCCTGTTTGCCGTATTTAATTGTGGTTCATCACTTCCAGTAAAAGAATACAAAACTTTAAAGTATAATTTATTGTTTTGAGAAATAAAATGATTGTATAACACATTTGTATATGTAGACAAACATCCTCCTATATCATTCGGTACTCCAAAATCATCCATATTTATGCAATACACTGCCTCATCTGATTTATATCCATTTTGAAGATCATCTGATTTTAAACTTATCATTGCCATAGGGGCTTCGTTTTGTACACTTGAATAATCTTTTTGCTCGTAGTGAACATGAATCTCCCCACCTGATGGTAAAACAATTCTTTTCAAATTCCAGGCTGCCGGATCGAAACTATCAGATGATTGTTTTTGAGATACCCAATTCTGCATATTCTTAAATCTCTGCTCGCCATTTTCCTGATAATTACCCCAAGGGTCTAATTGCTCTGATTTATATTGAGGATTTTGATTAGCATCATTCGAAAGCAGGCCATTGTAATAAGGAGCCCATTCAGGATACTTGGTAAGGATTTCAGACTTATAGTTATTAAAGTATTCGTAGTGGAATTGGTAAGGTGCGATCTGACTTCTATTAACTCCATTGGATTCTGTCCAAACACGTTTCAATGTAAGTTTACCTTTTTCATTAATATTTGTTGCACTGGTATTTGGAATGCCCTTACACAATGAGTATTCGTATTCAAAATACGTAGTTGTTAAGGGTTTTTCAAGATCTGT
>CAYYUS010000165.1:0-6116 GCA_964474925.1 uncultured Akkermansia sp.
GGAAAAATAATTGTTCAGAAGAATAAACAGTCTGTGAGTCAGATCAAATTAGAGATTGATCTTTCGACCTACGAAAACGGAATTTATTTTTTATCAATAAAACTTGATGATAAAGTAAAGACTGTAAAGTTAACTGTGAGTAAATAAGATCAGCAGAATGTTTTATCTCCGTTTGGCATAAATATACTCGTCTAAAACTTCTCCGTATTTCAAAAGAGTTTTTTCGAATTTGCCTTCAAGTGTAAATCCTACTTTTTCTGCCACTCGCATGGATGCGGGATTGTTTCCGTAAATACGACAAAACAAACGTGTGATCGGAAAATTTGCAAAAGCATAATCACTTATTAATTGCAATGCCTGACTCATGTATCCTTTTTTTTGATATTCTTCTCCTATCCAATAACCAAGCTCGGCATTATTTATAAAAATATCTTCCTGCAAATTAATACCGCATCCTCCAATAAGTTCATCATTAACTGTTACTGCAAATCGTTGGCAAGGCTTATCCTTTTGAAATGTTTCAATGAATTCTTTAGCATGTTCAACAGTGTAGGGGTGCGGAAAACGATTTGTAAGAAATCTGGCGATCTCGTAATTATTGGCCAGCTGAGCTAAACGTTCGGCATCACTTAATTGGAACGGACGAAGTTTTGCTTTCATTTGGAGTTTACTTTTTGCAATAAAAAATGATCCATGATCACCATCGCAGCCATACTTTCTACAATTGGCACTGCACGCGGTACAACGCATGGATCATGCCTTCCTTCAATTTGGATCTCGGTTTTTTCGCCTGAGTTATTTATAGTTGTTTGCGGTTTTTTTATGGATGCTACCGGTTTAAATGCCACATTAAAATAAATTGGCATTCCGTTGCTTATGCCTCCTTGAATTCCACCGCTGTGATTTGTTCGTGTTGTAACCTTTCCATCTTTTTGTTCAAACTCATCATTCAACTGCGATCCTTTATAGATCACACTGTCAAATCCATTTCCTATTTCAAAACCTTTTACCGCATTAATGCTTAACATAGCTTTTCCAAGTTCGGCGTGAAGTTTGTCAAATACAGGTTCTCCTAATCCAACAGGTGTATTTTCAATAACGCACTGAATAATTCCACCACACGTATCGCCTTCGTCGCGTAATTTTTCAATGTGTGCTATCATTTCTTTTGCAATTGCTGCATCAGGACAACGAACGATATTGCTTTCAGCCATTTTTATATCGAAGGCTGTATGTTCGCCAATTAATTTTACCGTTCCAATTTGTTTTACAAAGGCATTTATTTGAACGCCGTATTGCATTAAATATAATTTAGCAATGGCTCCTGCCACAACTCGTGCAATGGTTTCGCGTGCGCTACTTCTTCCACCACCGCGGTGATCGCGTATGCCGTATTTTTTTTCGTAAACAAAATCAGCGTGGCTAGGTCGGTAAACATCTTTAAGCTTAAAGTAATCTCCACTTTTTTGATCAGCATTTTTTATCATAAACGCGATGGGCGTGCCTAATGTCTTTCCTTCAAAAATTCCGGAAACAAATTCCACAGCATCATCTTCTTTGCGCGGACTAGAAATGTTCGACTGTCCGGGTTTTCTTCGGTTCAATTCGGCTTGAATGAATGTTTGATCAATTTCCAAACCGGCCGGGCAACCATCAATAATGCCTCCAATAGCAATACCGTGACTCTCGCCAAATGATGTAAGTTTAAAAAGATGTCCGAATGAATTACCTGCCATTACGGTAAAGATACAATTTTTGTTTAAAAGCGATAGAAAACAGAAATATCTGATATAAGTCCTGCCACGTTCACATCAAAATTAGAAACGCGCGAGCCTGATGTAGTAAAACTATTGTAACGAAAACTAGCTATGAAGCTCGAAGTAATAAGCCATTTTTTTGAAAACTCATACCTGATACCGTAGGATAAATTAGCTCCAAATTTATTGTATTGAGTACCCTTGCTATATGCTCCGGAATCCAATCTGTCAATTATATTTCTGTTATATCCATTTGCATCTACAGTATCTTTTGAAGAAAGAACATAATATTCATCTTCTACAAATTTATTATTGTATACAGCATCTAAGCCTAAAACATGTTTGAGTTTTTGTTTTCCAAGTATCAATTCATAGCCCAAACCGATTTCTATATTGCAAGGAGTGCGTATTTCGTGTGTAGGATGCAGTGTGATGGAACCTGTTGAAGGTAAAGTTGTTTGTATATATTGATTATTGTTTTCATTTAAAAAAGGGAAGGCGATAAATACTTTTAAAGCATGTTTTTGTTTAACACGGCGTCTATAGGTAATATAGGAAAACCTCTCTGTGTAGTTTGTGCCACCAGATAGAAAAATAAATGGAGCAAGTACGCTTATACCAAGCTCATTCTTTTTTATAACAGGGCTAACCAGACTATCCTGTGCCTGAGCCTTCAATGAGAAAGCGATAATGAATACAATTAATTTAAACTTCATGATCTTCGTTTTACTTAGTAACGCAATAATTTAACTATTCTTATTCAAACTAGGTTTTCTAGAACAAGGAACGGTATTTCTATTGCCTATATTGAAATCAAATACCTTACATAGGTCAAGCATACAAATATAGTGATAGTTTGGTAATGAATAGGTTACAATGGATATTTCAAATAAAGGTTATACCTCCCTTCTTGGGGGTATTGCCGCATAAAATAAATTCAATTAGCCAGGCAACGTTTTTACAATTTCTTTATCTTTAATATATGAAACGGTACATTTTTATTGCATTTATATGCTTTCTTATCAATTTTCAGATAAAAGGGCAATGTAATGCGCTTTTTAGTGATAGTACCTCTGCATTCCCCTGTGGTGTAGTTCAGTTCAGCAATTTATCAACCGGAACCAATAGCTTTACAAATTATAACTGGACTTTTCCGGGCGCCACTCCAGCAACTTCTAATATACCAAATCCAACGGCCACTTACACTGCAAATGGTACTTACACGGTTTGTTTATCCATTTTTAACGCCAGCCCAACATGTAGTAGTAGTATTTGCCAAACACTATCTATAAATTGTTTTTCTTTATCATGTACTGCCAATTTTGTTGATTCGAATTGCGTGGTTAGCGGAAGTGTTGCGCAAATGTCATTTTTTAATACATCTCCTAATACTAATACTTCATCTGTTTATAATTGGAATTTTGGAAACAGCACCATTAGCAATCAACAAAACCCAACCGCTACTTTTACAGCGAATGGTATTTATACGGTTTGTTTAACTTATACAAATACATCGCCTTCCTGCACCGCCAGCATTTGTCAAACAGTTAATATAAGTTGCGTTCCGCCACCGCCAACACCAACATGTCAGGCTAACTTTACAAATACACCTTGTAGCAATGGGCAAATGACTTTTATAAGCACATCAGCTGGCGCTAATGCAACAACAGGTTACACTTGGACCAATAGCGCTCCTCCAAATCAACCAAATCCACCTGTGGCATATACAGCAACTGTTTGTTTAAAAATGGTAAACAGTTCGCCTTCGTGCACAAGTTCTATTTGTAAAACAGTACTAATTGATTGCGCAGGTATAGGATTTGAAGAGTTTGTAGTTGAGGATAATAAAGTCAAGATCTTTCCAAACCCAAGTAATGGTTTGTTCAACTTAGATATAAGTCAGATCAATTTGAATTCTTCTTCTTTCCAAGTTAAGGTTTATAATATCCTTGGTGAATTGGTTCATCAAAGCCTAAATGAAGTTCAGCAAGGAAGATCAAACAACGAGATCGATCTTCAAAGTTTACCTAATGGCGCTTATTATCTTCGAATGAATGCTGATAATAAGGCATACTCAGCCAAGCTGATCATTACAAAATAATCTCTTTTATAACCACGAAGTTCACTAAGAAGTCACGAAGGTCACAAAGCTCTTTGTGGTTTCTGCCTCTAACGACGAAAGTTTAATTTTTATGTTTAGATTTGTGTTGTGACTAAACTACTTCTTAAAAACATAAAAACTCTGGTACAGGTTCGCAAGAATGCTCCCGCTAAATTAAGCGGAAAAGAAATGAGCGAATTACCTTGCATTGATAATGCTTGGATGGCTTGTGAAGATGGCCTTATTGTCGACTTTGGGAGCATGGACGATTTTCCCGGAATTACCGATTGGAAAGGATTAGAAGTAATTGATTGCAGCGGTAAATTGGTTTTTCCGAGTTATGCCGATAGTCATACTCATATTGTTTACGCAGGAAATAGAGAGGGAGAATTTGCTGATCGCATTAAAGGATTGAGTTATGAGGAGATCGCTAATAAAGGCGGTGGAATTTTAAATTCTGCCGAACTACTAAATAAAACCAGCGAAGATGAATTATACGAGCAATCATTACAACGTTTTAAAGAAGTAATTGAATTAGGAACAGGCGCTATTGAAATAAAAAGCGGATATGGTTTAAGTGTAGAAGGCGAATTAAAAATGTTGCGTGTGATCAAACGCTTGAAAGATCTTAATTGGATACCTGTAAAAGCTACGTTCCTTGGGGCTCACGCGGTACCAAAACAATTTAAAGATAACAAACAGGGATATATTGATCTTATCATTAACCAAATGCTTCCTGCAATTGCCAAAGAAAAACTGGCCGATTTTATTGATGTGTTTTGCGAGAAAGGATATTTTACAGCAGAAGAAACCAAACTTATTTTAGAAGCAGGATCAAAACATGGCTTAGTAGGTAAAGTTCATGCCGAACAAATGAGTCATACTAACGGAATTAAAACAGCAGTAGAATGCAAAGCAATAAGCGTTGATCATTTAGAATTTTGCAATGATGCCGATATAGAAATTTTGAAAAAGAATGAAACGATGCCAACTATTCTTCCCGGCGCGGCTTTCTTTTTAAATTTACCTTTGCCTCCTGCGCGCAAAATGATAGATGCAGGTTTAGCTGTTGCATTTGCTTCCGATTATAATCCTGGCTCTTCGCCAAGTGGAAATTTAAATTTTGCATTAAGCATGGCTTGTGTTCAATACAAGTTAACTCCCGAAGAAGCTATTAATTCGGTTACCATTAATTCGGCCTACGCAATGAATTTAAGCGATAAAGTTGGGAGCATTACTGTGGGAAAAAGAGCTAATTTCTTCATTACTAAATCGATTAATAGCTATTCTTTTATCCCATATTCCTTTGCTAACTTTCTGATAGAGAGTGTATATACCAACGGCGTGAAGTTCAATTCACGTTAAAACCCTTCCTTCATCTCCGTTAAAATGCTATATTTGTGTAAGAGAAATTAGAATATGCTCATCGAACTTTTATTTACACTTTTACTTGTTGTATTGAATGGATTTTTTGTGGCGGCTGAGTTTGCTTTGGTAAAAGTAAGGGCTTCACAATTAGATCTTAAAGCACAAAAAGGTAGCGCAAGAGCAAAACTTGCCAAAACGCTTCTTGAAAAGCTTGATGCTTATCTTTCTGCCACGCAATTAGGTATTACTTTAGCTAGCTTAGGATTAGGTTGGGTTGGTGAGGACGTATTTGCTCATCTTGTAACAAACGTTTTTATAAAAATAGGCGCAAGTCCGGAAGGCTGGACCGTTCACAGTATTTCCATACCAATGGCATTTGCCTGCCTTACGTTTTTGCATATCACACTAGGCGAACAGATCCCAAAAATGATAGGTATTAAATACGCCATGCCAACTACTTTACTTATTGCGTATCCAATGCGCATATTCTACTTTATTTGCGGGCCTTTTATTTGGTCGTTAAACAAAACATCTAATGCGGTGTTAAGACTAATTGGTGTTAAAAAGGCTGGTGAAGAGGATGTGCATTCGGAAGAAGAATTACGTTTGATATTAACCGAAAGTGAAGAGGGCGGCGCCATCAAACCCAGTGAAAATGAGCTTATACAGAATGTTTTTGATTTTGATGATAGGGTTGTTAAACAGATCATGGTTCCTCAAAATCGTATTTCTGCCATTGATGTTGAAAGAGGGCGCGATCAGATAACAAAATTGGTAATTGATGAAGGGTTTTCAAGATTACCCGTATATTTGGGTGATATAGACAATATCGTTGGTATTGTACATAGCAAAGATCTGTTGAAAGCGTTAATTGAAAACAGATATCGTTC
>CAYYUS010000166.1:0-6102 GCA_964474925.1 uncultured Akkermansia sp.
AAGCAAGTGATGATTATAACTTGATGATCTCTGATATTACAGGAAAGATGGTGAAGGAAATAAATAATTTGGAGAGCAATACCAATTTGAATATCGATCTATCGGGAATTACAAAAGGAATGTATTTTTTGAAAGTATCGAACGAAAGAAAGTCTAAGATCGAGAAGTTGTTGATCGAGTGATCGCATTTTAACCACGAAGTACACAAAGTTTTTTTTACGAAGAGCACAAAGAATTGATCAGCTTTGTGCTCTTCGTATTTTCTTAGCGAACTTCGTGGTAAAAATAGACTAAGATCTCTTATAGATCAACGCAACAGCATAAGCATTAACCCCTTCTTCTTTTCCTACATATCCCAATTTCTCGTTGGTAGTAGCTTTTATAGAAACGCAATCTATATCTACATCCAAAATGGGAGCAATTATTTTTTGCATGGCTTCAATATGAGGATTGATCTTTGGCGCTTCCATAGCCAAGGTAGCATCAATGTTTCCAATAGCATAATTTTTCTCTTTCAAGATCATTACAACCTCATGAAGCAAAACTTTACTATCGGCGTTTTTGTATTTAGGATCTGTGTTTGGAAAATGAAAACCAATATCTCTTGCATTAGCTGCGCCAAGCAAGGCGTCGCAAATAGCGTGAAGCAAAACATCGGCATCACTGTGGCCATCACAACCCGAATGATGATCAAGTTTAACGCCACCTATCCAAAGGTCTCTTCCTTTTTTTAAAGGGTGTACATCGTATCCAAATCCTATTCTAAAATTCATTTATTTCAATTTACAATTTGTATCTCCTGCCGATAAACCCTCGCAGCTTTTTTTAGCTTGTCGTTTTGTTGTATTTTCTAAAGTACCCGAATCATAAGTGCCGTTAGAATTACTGCATTCGCAGTAGTGCGTTTTTTTGCAGGATGAGAACATCATCACAGTAAAAAACAATATGTAAATAAACTTACTCAACTGCTTTTACTCCGGGTAAACTTCCTTGTTCAATGTATTCTAAAAGTGCACCGCCACCGGTGCTTACATAACTTACTTTATCAGCCAAGCCGTATTTATTAATGGCCGCAACACTATCACCACCTCCAATTAATGAATACGCGCCATTTTTGGTAGCTTCTGCAATAGCAAGTGCAGCCTGTTTTGTTCCGTTCTCAAAATTACTCATTTCAAATACGCCCATAGGACCGTTCCATAAAATGGTCTTTGAGTTTTTGATCACATCGGCGTTCATCTTAATAGTTTCCGGACCGGCATCTAATCCCATCCAACCGTCAGGAATTTCTCTGATCTTACTTTCTTTAAAATTGGCATCGTTCGAAAAATTATCGGCAATAATTGCATCAGTAGGAATATAAAATGTAACACCTATTTCTTTTGCTTTTTGTAAAATATCTTTGGCTGTTTGCAAACGATCGTCTTCGCAAAGTGATTTACCAATGTTGCCACCCATTGCTTTCACAAAGGTAAAAGCCATGCCCCCGCTAATTAAAATATTATCGGCTTTGTTCATCAATTGTTCAATGATCAAAATTTTATCACTCACCTTAGCACCACCAATAATAGCGGTGAAAGGTTTCGCAGCATGATTTAATACTTTATCAATGCTTGCAACTTCGTTGGCCATTACATAACCCAAGCATTTATTCTCAGGTGTAAAGAATTTTGCTATCACTGCTGTTGAAGCGTGCGCGCGATGTGCAGTGCCAAAAGCGTCATTCACATAAACGTTCCCGTGCTTGCTTAATAGCTTCGCAAAGTTCTCATCGCCTTTTTCTTCTTCTTTGTAAAAACGTAAATTTTCCAAAAGCAATACTTCTCCCGGTTTTAGCGCTGCCGATCTATCAAATGCTTCCTGACTTATACAGTCGTCAACAAATGAAACATTTACACCTAAAGCTTTTGATACATTCCCAACAATATGGCTCAAGGAGCATTTATTTGTAGGACCATCTTTTGGTCTTCCTAAATGCGACATCAACACAATACTTCCACCATCCTTTAATATTTTTTTAAGCGTTGGAATGGCAGCTTTGATACGAGTTTCATCCGTAACTTGAAAAGTACTATCTAACGGCACATTAAAATCAACGCGAATAACCGCGCGCTTACCTGAGAAATTTATAGAGTCAATCGTTTTCATAATATTGGATACTAATTCATAATTCAAAATTCATCATTTCTTTCCTGTGCTTCCAAATCCACCTGCGCCGCGGTTACTATCTTCTAAAACAGTTACCACTTCCCATTTGGCTACTTCGTGTTTGGCAATTACCATTTGTGCAATGCGTTCGCCATCGTTGATCACAAAATCTGTATTCGATAGATTCACCAAAAGCACTTTTATCTCTCCACGATAATCTGCATCAATTGTTCCGGGCGAATTTAAAACGGTTAATCCATTTTTAAATGCTAAACCGCTGCGTGGACGAATTTGCGCTTCAAAACCAGTAGGTAATTCCATGAACAAGCCCGTGGCTACTAAAGTTCTTTCTAAAGGTTTTAATGTAATGGCTTCGTTTAAATTTGCTCGTAGATCCATACCTGCGGCATGTTCGGTAGCGTACTCCGGTAAAGGATGTTTACTCTGGTTTATTAGTTTGATCGTTGGCACCTGCGCTTTTATTAAAGTTTTTCAGGTTAGAAAATTCCAACTTATAGAAGAACAAAACAAATAATACTACTAACAAATTATTCAAAATGAGCTTTAGGTACTTGTTATCAAGGCCTTGCCATACAAGAGAAAGTAAATAAAGTCCCACCGCAAGAGCAAAGAACACGCTAATAGCCCTTACATTGTATTTTACAGGATAGTATTTTTGTCCAAGAACGTAAGAGATCACCATCATGATGCCATATGCCGCAAATGTGGCCCAGGCACAAGCCATATATCCAAATTTTGGAATGAACGCGAAATTGATGGTGAGCGTGATCACAGCTCCAATGATCGTAATGATGGCACCAAATTTTGTTTGGCCTGTTAGTTTATACCAAATGCTCAAATTATAATATACACCTACAAATAAATTGGCCAAGAGTAAAATAGGCACTACAGCTAAGCCCTCCCAATAGGTTGGAGCTATCATGCGTTTCAAGATCGGTAAATTCATCATGGTAACAAGGAAAATAAAGGCACAAAAAATAACGAATACTTTCATTACAAATGCATATATCTTTTTTGAATCTTTGTCTTTGGCGCTATTGAAAAAAAACGGTTCAGCAGCATAGGAGAATGCAAGCCGGAACATGGTCATTAGCATAGCAATTTTGTAACACGCGCCATAAATTCCTTGTGCATATTGTCCTTCATAGCCCGGCATCAGTTGTTTTATGATGAGGCGATCGAATACTTCATTCACCATCCCGGCAAGGCCAAGGATCAAAAGTGGCCATGCGTAACGAAACATTTCTTTCCAAAGTTCTTTATTGAAAGCAAACCGAAATAACTTGAATTGGGGTGCGAGAAATATCAGTGAAACAAAATTGGCTATTACGCCGGATAAAAATGAATAACCTATTCCAATTTCAGGATCGTAAAATGAAGCAAGTGCTCCTGGTTCATTGCTTTCGTAGGCGTGTTTGCAGAACACAAAAAAGAACACATGCAATCCAACATTCACAAAAACGTTAAGCGCTTTTAATAATGCAAATGTTTTAGCCTGATTATTGATGCGTAAGCGAGCAAATGGAATAGCCATCACCGCATCTGTAGCCAAGATGGCAATTGTCCAGTAAATGTATTTGAGTTTATCAGGGTAATCCAGCCAATTAGCAATAGGTTGTGCAAATAGCAAAAGGATCACTGCAAAACTTACTGATGAAATGATGAGCGATGTAAGTGCCGTGTTGTAAACACTATTTTTATCTTCTTTTTTACTTGAGAAATTGAAGAACGCTGTTTCCATTCCATACGTAAAGATCACATTCATGAAAGCGATGTAAGAATAGATCTCTGAATTCACACCAAAATCAACCGGCCTTGTAAAAATATAAGTCAGTAATGGTGTAAGAAGAAAATTCAAAAAACGAGGCAGTATGGTGCCAAGGCCATAAATGACCGTTTGCCCTGCTAATTTTTTGAGTGGATTCGACACGTTTCTCCTTGAGCTAAACTATAAAAATAGGTTTTCCACAATTGGAATAGAACGCTATAGCGGTTAAGATATTAACCGCATTACCCTAATAAAAGTTAATTCTAGATGGAACCGATAGTAGTCTGAGATCCTCTAACAACATCCCCAATTTTAACATCGAGTTTGGTGCCTAAAGGCAAGAAAAGATCAACGCGCGAACCAAATTTGATAAAGCCCATTTGTCCGCATTGCTGTGCTGTATCTCCTTCTTTGCAATACCAAACAATTCGGCGAGCCAATGCTCCGGCAATTTGACGAAAAAGAATTTTTGTGCCGTTTTGATGTTCAACTACAATAGTAGTGCGCTCATTATCGGTGCTGCTTTTCGGTTCCCAGGCCGCTAAAAATTTACCAGGGTGATATTTGAAAAAACTAACTTTTCCTGCAATGGGATAACGGTTGATGTGCACGTTAAGGGGCGACATAAAAATAGAAACTTGCAAGCGCTTATCTTTAAAATATTCGCCTTCTTCGGTTTCTTCAATAACCACAACTTTACCATCGGCAGGAGCAATTATTTTGCCATCGTTAATGGTAAACTCGCGTTTAGGATCTCTAAAAAATTGCAAGATCGTAATGATCAAAAAGCCACTTAAAAGGTACGCAAACCAATGCGCAATAAGGAACTCAGGGAAAAAGTACTTTGCAATAAATATGATTATGGCGCTGAAAACCAGTACTATAAAGAGACTCGGCCAACCTTCTTTGTGAAATTTCATTTCGTATCTAAAATTTTGTTCAAATATAAGGGTTTATAACCAATAAAATTGTCATTAAATTTCTTGTTAAATTAACTGCCTTTTCTAAATTTGTGAACGCTTAAAAAAACGCAATTCTTAAATATACTAAACTATGAGCAAAATTAAAGTAGCAAACCCCGTTGTTGAGTTAGACGGTGATGAAATGACCCGTATTATCTGGAAATTTATTAAAGACAAATTGATCCTTCCTTATTTGGACGTGGATATTAAATATTTCGATCTTGGAGTTGAGCATCGCGATGCAACAAACGATCAAGTTACAATTGATTCGGCAGAAGCTATTAAAAAATACAATGTTGGTATCAAATGCGCAACCATTACACCTGATGAAGAGCGTGTAAAAGAATTTAAATTGAAGCAAATGTGGAAATCGCCAAACGGAACCATCCGTAATATTTTAGATGGAACTGTTTTCCGTGAGCCAATTGTGTGTAAGAATGTTCCGCGCTTAGTTCCAAACTGGACAGCTCCAATTTGTATTGGTCGTCACGCGTTTGGTGATCAATATCGTGCAACTGATTTTGTTACAAAAGGAAAAGGTAAATTAACTGTTAGCTTTACACCGGAAGATGGAAGTGCTCCTCAATCGTTTGAAGTATTTAACTTTAAAGGTGACGGCGTTGCAATGACCATGTATAATACAGATGAGTCGATCAAAGGATTTGCGCACTCATGTTTTAATACAGCATTAGCTAAAGGATGGCCTTTATATTTGTCAACTAAAAACACCATCTTAAAAAAATACGATGGAAGATTTAAAGATATTTTTGAGGAGATCTATCAAAAAGAATTCAAAGCAAAATTTGAAGCAAAAGGAATTGTATATGAGCACCGTTTAATTGATGATATGGTTGCAAGTGCTTTAAAATGGAATGGAAATTTTGTGTGGGCTTGTAAGAATTATGATGGCGACGTTCAGTCGGATACAGTTGCGCAAGGTTTTGGTTCATTAGGATTAATGACATCGGTTTTAGTTACGCCTGATGGAAAAACAATGGAAGCAGAAGCAGCGCATGGAACGGTTACTCGTCACTACCGCGATCACCAAGCAGGAAAACCTACTTCTACAAATCCAATTGCAAGTATTTTTGCGTGGACAAGAGGTTTAGAATTCCGTGGTAAATTAGATGGTAACCAAGAGTTAATTGATTTTTGCCATGCTTTAGAAAGAGTATGTGTTGCAACTGTTGAGAGTGGTAAAAT
>CAYYUS010000167.1:0-2592 GCA_964474925.1 uncultured Akkermansia sp.
CTTGTAACACCACAAGTGAAAAAAACGAGGAAATCTCTTCAAAAAAAACTGACGACGGAATTATTCTTAAAAAACTCGATGCTCTATACATTACGGGTGACTTTGATGGAGACGGAGAAATTGATACATTAACACAGCATATTGGCTCAAAATACAAAGAAGGTGACTTTGATTCTATTGTTGACCCTTCTAAAAACCACTGGGACATCGTTACAAATTGGCATTTTAATCGAGGAACAGAACTTTGCTTAACTTTAAACGAAGTAGAATTTGGGGCATTACTTTTGGGCTCTTCTCAAGGACTATATTGCCTAATAAACATTGGGGACAATAATTCTGATAAGGTAGATGAAATTGCATTGGTGGTCGACCGCTTAGACGTTAGTAATTTAAATACTTGCAAAATATTTTCCATTTGCAAAGGCGAATGGAAATTACTAAAAGAGTTTGGCATCAACGAAGACTCGTTTAATTATACCAACAAGCAACCAAAGGTTTTTTCAGAGATCAAAAACTACTTAGAATACAAGAACAACAATTGGATCTATAAAGACTACCAACTCACAGAATTTATGAATCCAGACACCATTGTGCAAATGCAAAAACTTAAACTTGATAAATGTAATTAAACGCCCAGTAACAGCGTCTAATAGCCACTTGACGGAAAGCTTAGTGCTAAAAGCGGACTTACCAAACAAGCGAAATATAATGACAAAAAACATACCTTTTCTAATATTCATTGCAGTTCTATTCCTCAATTGCGTGAATTTGGAAACAAAAACAAACTTACCAGCGACAAAAGAGAGTTCAATTGTTGATCCCGACTCAATATTAATAACTGGTTGGTATTATATTCTCGATGATCAAAATGGAATAAAACGACAACTTGATAGAGATTCATTATACTACTTTTTAGACCCTACTCCAATCGTAACTGTAAAAAATATTTCTGACTTTGAAATATATACTGCCAGAGCTGGTGACGTTGGACTAAAAATGACGTTAGATGAAAGTGGTACAGCCGCTTGGAGCCAAGCTACTGAGAAATCCATTGGAAAAAGACTCGCGTTTGTTGTCGACAATAAATTACTTCATGTTCCTTTAGTAAATGCGAAAATATCCTTTGGACTTACAGCGCTGAATCGAGGCATTTATTCAAGAGAAGATCTGGTTGCTATTGCTAAGATCATTGAGAAAGAAAAGTAGACTTGATGAGTTAAACAAAACAATTCAACACAGTTTAATTAAATATAAGCGCCCAGAGAAACCAAAAATGAAACCCCTATTCTTTCCAACACAAGCCCATTTTAGAAAGTGGTTAAAACAAAATCACAAAAAAGAAAAAGAATTGATTGTTGGGTTTTATAAAGTTGGCACCCATAAACCTTCCCTTACTTGGTCGCAATCCGTTGATCAAGCACTTTGCTTTGGCTGGATTGATGGAATAAGAAGATCTATAGATAAAGAAAGTTACAGCATTCGTTTTACTCCTCGCCGAAGCACAAGCATTTGGAGTACCATAAACATAAACAAAGTAAAGGCACTTACTAAAGCCGGTTTAATGATGGCCGAAGGCAAAAAAGTATTTGAATTACGAAAAGAGAACAGATCGGGAATTTATTCGCACGAAAAAGAACCCAATGATCTTGCTCCCAATTATAAAAAACAATTTAAACTTAATAAAGAAGCTTGGGATTTCTTTACCGCACAAGCCCCTTCTTATAAAAAAGTGATCATCCATTGGATCATGAGTGCAAAACAAGAAAAAACCAAAATAACGCGGCTCCAAAAAGCAATAAACACAAGCGCACAAGAAAAACGGGTGCTTTAAACGCCATTATTTAACAAAAAGCGCCTCTTTTTGCCGCTTTTCAGCTCATTTAGGAGTCTCATCCTATTAAAATTCCGGCCAATTAAACTTTCATGGATTTTTATTATCTTACATAAAATTTAACGGCCGTTTTATGCATTTTAAGGCGGCAAGCAAAAAAAGACCTATGAAAAAATTTACTCTTTCGTTTACTTTATTTCTTTTACTCTTTGGTTTTACCAAAGCCCAAACTTTAACTTACAAAGATGTAGCGCCTATCTTCTACAAACGTTGTACTAGCTGTCACCACACAGGTGCAAACATGTACACTTACATGAACTATACGCAAACAAACTTGCATAAAACACTTATTCAGTTTGATTTGAGCAATAATATTATGCCTCCTTGGAAAGCAGATACAACTTATACTCGCTTTCAACACGAACGTTTAATTAGCGCGCCCGAAAAAGCAATGATCTTAAATTGGATCGCAACCGGCGCTACCAAAGGAGATACTACTCAAGCTCCGGCCGCTCCAAGTTATCCGGCCAAATACCAATTAGTAGGGAATTCAGATATGGATATTGTAATTCCAACGTATACAAGTACTGCAACTACAGGTGATATTTACGTTTGTTTTTCGGTGCCAAGTAATTTAACTCAAGATCGTATCATTCGCGCATTTGAAGTTGTACCGGGCAATCCGTCAATTGTTCACCATGCTGTAATCACTGCCGATACTACCGGAGCATACAACAGCGATCTTTCGGGAGTTTGTGTAA
>CAYYUS010000167.1:2602-6101 GCA_964474925.1 uncultured Akkermansia sp.
ATATACCTGGCAATTTAAGTCTTGCTACTTACGCTCCAGGTTCAAGAGCAATTATTTTTCCTAGCCACGGAGCCTTAAAAACCGGCGTAAGATTAAAAGCAGGATCGAAAGTTATTCTACAAATGCACTACCCTAAAGGAACTATTGGACAGGTAGATAGCACTAAGGTTCGTTTCTATTTCTATCCTCCGGGAGAAACCGGTGTAAGAACCATGCATATTGCCACACCATTACAAAATTGGAGTTTACCAATTCCTGCAAATACAACTCAAACTTTTACAGCTCAATACATCACACCGGGGGGCATTTCCCTTTACGGTGTTTTTCCACACTCTCATGTCATAGGAAAAAGCATGTTGCTTTATGCATACAACAACCCTGGCATTGATACCATTCCAATGGTTCGTATAAACAATTGGGATTTTGAATGGCAAGATTTTTATCTCTATAAGAACCTTGTAAAAGTACCTGCAGGTTATCGCTTATTTGCAAAACATGTATTTAATAACACCACCAGCAATCCATATGCCGGAAATCCACCAGTGAATGTTTCAGCAGGTTTTGCAACCAATAACGAAATGTTATTTGATGGTGTTATGTATATGGATTACCAAACCGGTGATGAGAACATAGATGTTGAAGCCATAATTTTAACCGATACTTTACTAGCCAATAATGTAAAGCCAAATGGCTTGCCTTCTGTAAATGTAAAGGCTATGGCTTTCCCTAATCCTTTTAATAATGATGTTACAATTAGATATGCCATTAATACGGCAAGTCCAATAAAGATCATCTTTACCGATATCCTTGGAAAACAAATGGCAATTTACGATCAAGGTAAAAAAGAAAGAGGTTCGCACGAATTTATTTGGAATAGCAAAAATAAAAACGGACAAGCTTTACCAAACGGTGTTTACTTCTATACGCTAAAAGCCGGGGATCAAACATTCAAAGACAAGATCATTAAACAAGATTAAATTTAAAGTCCTGACGCAAACAGTCAGGACTTTTTTACTTTAAAAACAAAAACCATGAGGTCAATTTTTATTACCCTAGTATGTTTCCTTTGCCTTGGAAATTTAATTTCTCAAAACACCGAACAAGCAATTGATAAGGAACCTGTGATGAAATATCACAAGGTGAAATTTGAAGGTGATAAAAATTTAGCGCATCAGTTGCTCCTTCTTGGAATAACCATCGATCATGCCGATGGTACAGATGGAAATATTGTTACCGAGATCTCCGAAGAGGAAGTTCAGGTATTAAAGAAGAACAATATAAAGCATACCGTTCTTATTGAGGATATGGCCAAATTTTACGAAGAGCGTATTTTGGCCGATTATAAAAATAAAATGGCTCAGCCTCCGGGAGTTTGTAACGCGCCCAATGTAAATAAACCACAGTGGTTTCACTTAGGAAGCATGGGTGGATATTTTAGACTTTCGGAAATGGAAGCCATATTAGATAGCATGCAACTCCTCTACCCTAATTTAATTACGTTAAAAGCGCCCATAAGCACAACCAAAACAATTCAAAATAGAGATATATGGTATGTGAAGATATCGGATAACCCAACAGTTAACGAAAACGAACCGCATGTTTTTTATAACGCATTGCACCATGCTCGCGAAGCAGCATCCTTATCGCAATTGATATTTTACATGTATTATATGTTGGAGAACTATAATACCAATCCTGATATTAAATTTTTGGTTGATAATACCGAAATGTATTTTGTGCCTTGTGTAAACCCTGATGGTTATTTTTATAATCAAACCATACAACCAAACGGCGGTGGTATGTGGCGCAAGAACAGAAGAAACAATGGCAGTACGTTTGGTGTTGACCTTAATCGTAACTACGGTTATTTTTGGGGATATGATAATATTGGTTCTTCGCCAAGCGGAAGTTCAGATACCTATCGCGGAACTGCGGGGTTTTCAGAACCTGAAACTCAAAACATGCGTCACTTTTGTAATACCCACTCTTTTGTAACTGTGCTTAATGCGCACACGTATGGTAATTTATTGATCTACCCTTGGGGATATATACCAAGTTTTTATACTCCCGATTCGGCAACGTTTGTGAATTGGAGCGTTCATTTAACCGAAAAAACTCGCTTCTTATATGGAACAGGCGATCAAACTGTAAATTATGTTGTTAATGGCGACTCAGATGATTGGATGTACGGAGAAACAACCAGTAAACCAAAGATCCTTGCTATGACTCCCGAGGCCGGAGCTGCATCTGATGGATTTTGGCCGGTGTCATCACGCATTATTGATATTTGTAAAACAACACTTGATCAAAATATAAAACTCGCCAAATTGGTTACCAATTACGCCGTTGTACGCGATGAGCAAGATTGGTTTATAAGTGGGCCCGGATATATTAAATATAATATTCAACGTTTGGGAATGCAAAATGGAAATTTTACAGTTTCAATTTTACCTGTTGGTTATGGCATTGGAACTACAGGAAGTCCTAAAGTTTATACGGCAGCAACTATGACACTTAATCAATCCATCAACGATTCTATTTCATTTACGCTTTCTGGATTTATTAATCAAGCACAATATGTAAAATATGCCATCGCTATCAACAACGGCATTTATACACATTACGATACACTTACAAAAATATTTGGTACACCTGTAACCGTTTTAAATGAGCCGGGAACAACAACTACCAATTGGACTACAAATGGCTGGGCAAATTCAACAACAAAATTCAAATCGCCCCCTGCAAGTATTACCGATAGCCCTGCCGGCGATTACGGACCAAACTCTAACATGAACTGCGCTTTAATAACTCCGCTTAATTTATCAAGCGCCACCTACGCGCACTTACAATACTATACACGTTTTTCTTTGGAAAAAAATTATGATTTTGTTCAGATCATGGGAAGTACCAATGGTGGTGGGTCGTGGTTCTCAATTTGCGCTCCACACGAAACTTCTCCGGCCTCATTTGGAGGAACCGATCCATTGTACGATGGATTTCAAGATGGTTGGGTTAAAGAAGAAATTGATTTGAGTAATTATATTGGTCAGAATTTATTATTGAGTTTTAATTTAACCACCGATGCCGGTGCAGAAATGGACGGATTTTATTTTGATGACCTTTTAGTACGAAAGATAACTGCTACTTCTACGGATGTAAAACAAATACATGTAGATGGTGAATTGATAATGTATCCAAATCCAAGTAATGGCGAATTAAAAGTAAAGAATTCTTCAGGCGCTGAATATGAAATCAGAATTTTTAATAATATGGGGCAAGAAGTTGTGAATGCTATTCATGTGTCAAGTTCTGATTCGGAAAAAATCATTGATCTTTCAAAAAATGCAGCGGGAGTTTATTTCGCGCACATAAATAAAAACGGTGAGACGTTTATAAAGAAGATAGTGCTTACTAATTGATTCTTTTTTTAACCGCAGAGACGCAGAGAACACAAAGTTTATCACGAGACGTAGCTAGACGTAGAAGAGCGCAGAGG
>CAYYUS010000168.1:0-6100 GCA_964474925.1 uncultured Akkermansia sp.
GGATCTCGAGTAATCGTCTTGTGGCTTGGAGTTTAGGCGCACGTTATCGCACCAATAGTTATTTGCTAAAAACATTTGATACCAAAGGAGAATACAGGCCAAGTGCTTTGGACGTTCAAACCTTCATCACCTTTGATGTAAACCCGAAATTTAAAATAGAAATGCTTGGGAATGTTGCCAGCAATAAATTTTTAGTGATCCCTGCCTCTCGTCAAACAAATTTTGGAACCGTTAAAGAAGCCTTGCGTTTAACCGTTTATTTTGACGGACAAGAGTTAATGCAATACGAAACTTATATGCTTGGAGTGAGTGCTACCTATCGCCCAAAACCAAGTGTAAAACTAAAATTCATTTCTTCTGCTTACCGTGCTGATGAACGCGAATTGTATACTGTACAAGGGCAATATTACATTGATCAATTAGAAGCTGACCTTGGTAAACCAAATTTTGGACAAGTAGCTTACAATCGTGGTGTAGGAACGTTTTTAAATAATGGTAGAAATTATTTGAACGCTACCGTTTATAATTTTGAACACAAGGGTACGAAGTATTTAAAAAAGCAAAGTGAATTATTATGGGGTGCAAAATATCAACTCGAAAACATCAACGATAAATTAAGCGAGTGGAAAATGGTAGATTCTGCAGGGTATATTGTTCCATACAGCCCTGTGGCAATTGACCTTACTGATGTTTACAAAACAAAAATTGGTATTGCCAGCACGCGCATGCAAGCTTATACGCAGTACAATAAAACCATCACAACGCGCGATTCTAGTTTATTTATTTTTACAGCAGGCATAAGAGGAAATTACTGGACCTTTAACGAGCAACTTGTGATCTCTCCACGGATCACATTGGCATTTAAACCAAATTGGAAACGCGATTGGTTATTTAAATTCTCGAGCGGTATTTATAATCAACCGCCTTTTTACCGAGAGTTACGAAATATAGATGGCAATATTAATCGCGCACTAAAAGCGCAGCAATCGTTACAATTTGTTTTAACCAGCGATTATAATTTTTACATGTGGAAACGTCCGTTCAAATTGATCATGGCGGCTTATTACAAGGAGTTTAAAGATCTGGTGGCGTATGAGGTAGATAATGTGCGCATTCGTTATTTTGCAAACAATCGCACCAAGGGTTATTCAACGGGCGCTGATTTTAGAATTAATGGCGAATTTGTAAAAGGCGTAGAAAGTTGGGCCACATTGGGTATTTTAAGAACGTATGAATACTCGGCTGATAATATCCATTATCTTTTTTACAATAAAGCAGGAGAAGAAATTGTAAAAGGCTATACGTTTGATCAGGTAAAAACAGACAGTGCAAAAATAGATCCGGGTTATATTCCTCGCCCAACCGATCAACTCGTAAGTTTTGGAATGTTCTTTCAGGATTATATTCCAAGTTTGCCTTGGTGTAAATTCAACCTCAATTTACAATTTGGAACAGGAAGGCCGTTTGGTCCACCAACGCACAAGCGCTATCAGCAAACGCTTCGCATGCCTCCTTATCGCCGAGTTGACGCCGGTTTCGCCTTTAATGTATTAAAAGAAGACAGAGAATTTAAAAAGAAAAATGCCTTTAATCATTTAAAAGATATGTGGATATTTGTAGAGGTATTTAATTTGCTCGCTATTCAAAATACGGTTTCGTATACGTGGGTGCAAGATGTTACAGGAAATAGATATGCGGTACCAAATTATTTAACCAACAGGCAAATTAATTTAAGGTTACAAATAAGATTTTAATTAAAATGAAGCATTACTCCACTCACGCCATCGATATGTTTGTAAGGTTTGTGAACCAAGATCCTGAAGCATACAATTGGCTTATTGCTAATGGTTATCAAGAATTAGTAGCAACGCTGGAAGCTGTACGCGACGATAAAAAAGCGTTCAAATTTTTAATGGATAATAAACATTTTGAGTTGGCTGCCTTTGTAAATGCTATTTGGGATGATGATAAAGCATTTAGAGTTTTGCTGGATAAAAAAGCAATTGATTGGGCAGCTTGCGCCAAT
Source organism: uncultured Akkermansia sp. (assembly GCA_964474925.1). Taxonomy (GTDB): domain Bacteria; phylum Bacteroidota; class Bacteroidia; order B-17B0; family Aurantibacillaceae; genus Aurantibacillus. Next base: position 2,027 of record CAYYUS010000168.1, read on the forward strand.
TTTATTAATGGCGATGAAAAAGCAAAAGAGGCATTGATACGCGTTGGTAAAGGTCATTTTGTTAATCTTGCCATAGCCTTACAAAGGAGGATACACGAAGACGGAGATAGAAATGTGAGCCCATGGGGCGTATTTAAAAATCTACTAGACTTTAAAAAATACAAAAAAGATGAGGATAATTGATAGCATACCGCACGCCAGCATCACCATCAGTATTTTTCAAATGAACGATAAATACTTGGTAAAATTTGAGGCCGGCCCAATGGAGCAAGTATTTAAATTTACAGTAGCCGAAGTGAAAAGCGTAGAGAATTTAAAAAAACTCATCAGCGAAGAATTCATTGAAACGTGTAGAGTACGTTTTAACGAGATGTATCTTCAGTTGAAAGCTACAATTTCTAATTAATGCTCATTTACTATAATCCTGATTGTTCTAAGTGCAACGAGGCGCTTGATCTGCTCAAACAAAACAATTGCGAGTTTACCATTCGTAATTATCTTAGCCACCCTCCCTCGGTTGAAGAATTAAAAGAGCTTCTTGATAAATTACAATGCAAACCTATTGATATTGTTCGCAAAAAAGAACCTTTATACGAACAACTCTATGCCTCTAGGCAATTTAACGATAAAGAGTGGCTGAACATCCTTTCCCAGCATCCTATTTTGATCGAAAGGCCAATTGTGATCAATAACAATAAGGCCATTATTGGACGTCCACCTCAATTGGTGCTCAATATTGTGTAGTTTTATTGCTTATGCCGAGCTTTTCATTATTTTTGTTATATGCAGTTCCGCGTGCTAAAATATTCATTGCTGCTTTTTTCGGCATTGATCATAAATGTTGCTAAAGCACAATTTGCACCATTCAATCATTTAACTACCGATCAGGGCTTATCAAATAATTCCATCTCTTCTATTGTTCAAGATCCAAAAGGATTTATTTGGATAGGAACTTATGATGGCTTAAATAAATATGATGGCTACAAGATCACTTCCTACTTAGGAAATGATACCGGAAATTATTTAAGGACAGGCAAAATTCGTTTTTTATATGCCGACAAAGAAAATAATATATGGATAGCAGGGTCGGATAAAGGTCTTACAAAACTTGATCTTCTAACCAACAAAATGACATACTATCTTTATGACAGTACGTCGAAGAACTGCATTGCCTCTAATTTTGTAAGCGATATAAAAGAATTTGAAAATGGCATACTTTATATTGCAACCTCGCACGGCGTAAGTATTCTCGATAAAAAAACCAACCAGTTTACCACCTTAAAGCATAGCGATAAAGATCAAAACTCATTGCTGGTAGATCAAACAAATACCATTGCAAAAGATATTAATGGGCATATTTGGTTTGGGCACAGTGGCTTTGGAATTACGGAATACATTCCGTCTCAAAATAAATTCATCAGATATAATATGTATGATCCAAAAATAAAATTAGGTGGTAATCGAATAAAAAGCATTTTTGCCGACAGTAAAGGCCTTATCTGGATAAGCATGTGGCATGCAGGTCTAGGAATCTATGATACAAAGACAGGATACTTTTGGAGTAATAGAGATACAAGTAAAAATGTATTTAAAGAACTATGGCAAGTTGGATTAGTTTCAGAATTTACAGAAGATGATGCAGGCGATATTTGGATGTGTGGCGCCGAAAAAGGCATTATTCATTATAACAGAAAAACAGGAAAAGTTAACTCCTTCACCAATAATCCCGACGACCCTCAATCGTTAAGCGATAATACCAATTTATGTATCATGCGCGATCGCACGGGACTAATTTGGTCGGGAACATGGAAAGGCGGCGTAAATTATTTTAATCCCAATTGCTTAAAGTTTGGCCATATCAAACACGAGAGTAATAAAGAAAGTACGCTAAATGATAACGATGTAATTTCCATAAAAGAAAAAAGTGAGCGTGAGGTAATTATTGGAACAGGGAAAAATATTTGCTTATTCGACCCTGTAACTTCACAATTCAAAAAAATTGAAATAAATAAATTAGATAAAGAAAGTTTAGTTGAGAACTCACAAGTTAATTTTGCTGTAAAAGATACCGACGGCACATTTTGGTATTCTACAAATGGCGGTGGAGTTTATCACTATTTTCCTCTAACAAAAAAATACATAAATTATAGTCCAACCAGTGGTAAACAGCGCTACATGCACGAGTCGCCGGTGCACATGATGCTAGATAAAGACAATAATTTGTGGGTATCTACTTGGGGTGGCGGACTATTTTTATACGATCGAAAGGCTGATGCTTTTGTGGATTTTTTAAATGATGGTCCAAAGAGTGAGCTTTTTTCGCCTCTTGTATTAAATACTACGCAAGATGCTGATGGTAGAATTTGGGTAGGCACACAAAAAATAGGTTTGTTGTTATTAGATCCTGTTAAAAGAACATTCAAAAAAATAAATATTGGCAACGCAAAAGAACTCTCGGTAATGTGTGCCATGCTAGATGTAAAAGACAAAAACAAATTATGGTTAAGTTGTGGCGGACACTTAATTGAATTTGATGCCAAGAGTCAAAATTATATCGATCATTCCGAAATAAGCAAAGAACTTTCTTCAGGTTTTTTAGGAATGGTAACCGATCAAGCCGGCCACATATGGTTAAGTGCAGATAAGGATCTATTTCGTTTCAATCCGGCCACCAAACATTTTACAGTTTACACAAGTGCCGATGGTACTCAAGGAAAAGAATTCAATTACCATTCTATAGCAAAACTCTCTAATAATAAATTATTGATAGGCGGAACAAACGGAATGAACTATTTTGACCCGAAAGACATTCACGAAAAACTTATCCCGCCTTCAATTGAATTTACCGATCTGCTTGTTTTAAACAAACCCGGATTCTTTAAAGAAGAAATTGGTTATATCAATGAGATCACTCTCAGTTATAGAGAATATTTCTTCTCAATAAGCTTTGCCGCTCTTGATTTTTCTGATCCCACAAAAAATAAATTCATGTACAAAATGGATGGTTTGGATAATGATTGGATAGACATTGGAAATCAACACCAATTAACCTTTACCAATTTAGATCCGGGCGATTATGTTTTAAATATAAAAGCTGCTAATAGTAAGGGCTGCTGGAACGAAACACCTTTAAAATTAAAAATAACCATTACCCCACCCTTTTGGAGAACAAATTGGTTTTACGCTTTATGCTTGATCGTAATTATTGGAAGCGTTTACTCTTACATAAAATACCGCGAGAAAAAATTAACCAAAGAAAAAGAGATCTTAGAAAAAAAGGTAGAAGAGCGTACGCATGAATTAAATGAAGAAAAATTAAAAGTAGAAGAAGCACATAAGGATATTAAGGATAGTATTTATTACGCGCAAAAAATTCAATCTGCTATAATTCCCACAGAAGAAGATTTTAAAAAAGTATTGCCCAACTCATTTGTATTGTTTCAACCAAAAGATATTGTGAGTGGCGATTTTTATTGGTTGGTTGAAAAAAGCGAGTATGTATTTTGCGCTATTGCCGATTGCACAGGCCATGGTGTTCCGGGTGGATTTATGACCATGCTGGGCAGTGGTTTTTTAAGTGAGATAGTGAACGAACAAAAAGTAATTGAGCCCGCTCAGATCTTAAATAAATTGCGCGAAAAGATCATCAGCACCTTAAAGCAAACAGGTAAATCGGGCGAAAATAAAGACGGGATGGATATTGTATTGCTCCGCTTTAATAAAAAAACACGTGAATTAGCATATGCTACGGCTAACAATGGATTTATATTATTGGATGGAGACACCATGAGCGAGCACTACGGCGATAAGCAACCAGTTGGAATATACGGCCACGAGATAAAACCATTTACCGCGCACAGTATGATATTAAAAGAAAATGTAACGCTTTACAGTTATACCGATGGATACCCCGATCAGTTTGGCGGCGAAAAAGGAAAAAAATTCAAATACCGATCATTAAACGACCTACTCATCAAAAACTCGCATTTACAATTGTCTTTTCAAAAAGATAAACTCCACCAAGCCTTTGCGGCTTGGAAGGGCGAGTTAGAACAGATAGATGATGTGTGTGTG
>CAYYUS010000169.1:0-6076 GCA_964474925.1 uncultured Akkermansia sp.
TTATTGAACAGTTATTTCAAAAAACCAATTTAACGCCTAAACAATTAAACGCTGTAGCTATTAGTGCCGGTCCGGGCTCATACACTGGATTACGAATCGGCACAAGCGCTGCCAAAGGTTTATGTTACGCGTTAAACATTCCCTTGATCGCCATAAACACCTTGCAAATTTTAAGTGCCGGTGCCATTAAACTTATTGCCGAAAAGGATGTCATACTTTGCCCGATGTTAGACGCGCGACGTATGGAAATATATACAGCAACATATAACGATCAACTTTTGGAAACAAAAAAAACGGAAGCGAAGATCGTGGATGAAAATTCGGTTAACGAATTTAGATCGGATAAGACCACTTACTATTTTGGCGACGGCATGCCCAAATGCAAAACACTTTTACAAACTCATAACGGAGCCAAATTTCTTGATAATATCGTTCCTTCCTCATCAAATATGTTAAACTTAGCTTTAACAAAATATAAGGCCAAACAATTTGAAGATATTGCTTACTTTGAACCATTGTATTTAAAAGAGTATTTTTTTAAAACAAAATAATTCCGCTTATAATGGTCTTTAGAACTTGTTTCTTTTTTATTGCTTTTTTCGCGTGCATTGCTTTGCAAGCACAAACCATTACGGGTAAAGTAATTGATGAGCGCAACAAACAACCCATACCATTTGCATTTGTTGGCATAAACAATACCAATTTAGGAACCACTACGGATATTGACGGAAACTTTTCTTTAAAATTAAATTCAGGAGCATCACTTTTAATTGTACAGATCGTTTCGTATGAAAAAGCGCAAATAGATCTGAGCACTATTGATGTTACAAAACCATTGATCATCAAATTAAAGTCGGCCGATATAAGTTTAATGGAAGTTGTTGTAACCCCAAAAGAAAATCCCGCTAACGAGATCATTAGACGTGTTATAAAGAACAAAGGAAAATTAGACCCAAGAAATTTACCTTTCTATTCGTGCGAAACCTATGGCAAAACCTATTTTACAGCCAGCACAACCGAAGGCGATGAGTTTTATTATGATCAAGATACGGCGAGATTTAAAAAAGATAAAAAATTCCTTGACAAGCAATATTTCTTTTTGATAGAATCGGCCAGTGAAAAAAAATACATTTACAAGAACATCACTCAAGAAAGGATCTTAGCTTCGCGGGTTTCGGGATTTAAAAGTGCGCCTTTTGCCTCATTAGCATCGCAGTTACAGTCGTTCACCTTTTTTGACAAGAACATTGATGTGATGGACATTAAATACGTGAATCCATTACAAAAAGGAACATTTAAACGTTACCGCTTCGATATTAGAGATACCATTGTTGAAGGAATAGATACAACGATACTTATTGATTTTAAACCCAGAAACAATACCAATTTTAAAGCGCTTAAAGGAACATTGTACATTAACAAGAACGATCATGCCCTAGCCAATGTTATTGCGCAGCCTTCGGATGAGAATAATAAATTGAATGCGGTAAAAATTCAACAATTGTATAAACGCGTTAATGATAAACAATGGTTTCCTGTTCAATTGGTAACCGAGATCTTATTTAAGAACGCGCAAATAAGCGCCTCAGATGAAAAAGGTGTTGGCAGGATCATGAAATGCGTGAGTAGACTATATGTAAGCGACGTTAATTTAGATTCCAGCATAAAAATTAAAAAGAAGAATATTGAAGTGATCAACGAAAAGGGTTACGAAAATAAAAATGAGGATTACTGGAAGACCAAACGTAATGATAGCTTAAGTGAAAAAGAAAAACGCACCTACTCTATTATCGACAGCGTTGGTAAAGCCGAAAAATTTGAGAAAAAATTGAAGCTTGCTAAGATCGCTAGTACAGGGCAAATTCCCATTGGCATCATAAGCTTAGATATTCGAAAAATATTAAAAGCAAATGATTATGAAAAGATACGTGTGGGCGCAGGATTTGTAACCAACGAAAAACTAACTAAGTGGGCCTCGCTTGGTGGATTTGCGGGCTATGGCTTTGGAGATAAAGCCTGGAAGTATGGCGGTCAGTTTCAGATCAACTTTACAGGAAATAAAAGCAATAATATCAAATTTGAAATGGCCCGCGATCTTTTAGAAACTGCTCACGCAGATTTTTTGGAAGATGACATTTCCATCGTATCTACACAAAACATTCGCAATTACCTTGTTGGAATGATGGATCAAGTTTCTTTTGGAAAGGTCTCTTTAAATTCACCTATCAATCATTTTATTAAGAGTAGTTTCTATTTTCAAGTAGTAGAGCGCACATCACGATCTGGCTATGGTAGTGTAGAAAAATATTTTAATGATGATATTCACAAATTCAGTACCAATGAAGCCGGCGTTCAATTAAAGATATGGCCTTTCGAAAAATTTACTGAATCATTTTTGGGATTGATATCACTTGGCAGTAAATGGCCCGCTTTATATGTGAACTATTCGCAAACTGTTCCTACAAGCGTGATGGGATATTCGAATACTGTTGAATTCAATAAACTTGATGTAAGATTAGATCATCACATCGCATTTAAGATCCGCGGTTATATAAATTACCAATTACAGGCCGGAAAAGTTTTTGGTGATGTTCCTTATAGCTTTCAATATAATACGAACGGAAGTCGCATCAACAAATATTATATCAGTGCCGATAATTCATTTGAGACCATGTACTTTAACGAATTTGCAAGCACAGAATATGCTGCTCTTTACACTACATATAACACCGGTAGATTATTCAAACCAAATAAATACATCAACCCTGAATTTGAATTGGTAAATAATGTGGGCGTTGGTCATTTATTGAACGGAGATAAACTAACTAATATTGAGCTCAACGATATTTCAAAGATCTATACTGAAACAGGAATTCGTTTCAAGAATCTTTTACATAGCGGTTTTAGCAGTTACGGCCTGGGTGTTTTCTACCGTTATGGAAATTACGCTTTTGGTGATCTTAAAAGTAATTTAGTTTTCAAGTTCGTTCTAGGATTTAATATTTAAGTAAGCGTGCTTTTTTCTGATTCATTTTACACCATCAAAATACCTTCAAGCGGCATCTTCAAAGATCGCGGGAGTAAATTCATTGGTTGCGCTTATCCTGTAAAAACTGAGGAATACATAAAGCAACATCTTTCAAACTTAAATAAAGAACACGTAGGAGCAAGGCATTTTTGTTATGCGTGGCGCTTAGGTGCCGGCGGACAAGCATGGCGAGCCAACGATGATGGTGAACCAAACAACAGTGCCGGTAAACCCATTTACTCGCAAATTTTAAGCAAGGATCTTACAAACGTACTTATTGTTGTAGTAAGATATTTTGGAGGAACGCTATTGGGCGTTGGTGGTTTGGTAAATGCTTATAAAAGCGCGGCGGTCGAAGCCCTATTATCAGCGGAGATAACAGAAGAATTCATTTATTTTCAATATAATCTTATATTTGATGTTCATGATGCAAACGCTGTATTAAGAACACTAAAAGAAATGAATGCCGAGATCATAAGCCAGGATTACACCGAACACTATACTCTATTGTTCAATGTAAAACGATCTTTATCCGAAGAATTAGAAGAAAAATTAAAACCGATCTATAACGCAAAACTTACTTACCTGAAAACCCTGTAATATGTCCTCATCCAAAAAAAGTAAATACGATCTAGTAAAAACCATGTGCGCTATTCATGCCCCCAGCGGAAATGAAGTTCAAATGAAAGAGTTTGTATTAAATTATATTGCAAAGAACAGCAAGAACTGGAAACACAAACCAAAAGTAATTCATGGTAAAGGTTTTCAGGATAATATCATTTTGATATTTGGAAAACCTCGCACAGCAGTATTTGCTCATTTAGATAGCATTGGTTTTACCGTGCGTTACGGAAAGCAATTGGTAAAAATTGGCGGACCGGTATGTAAAACCGGAATTGAATTGATAGGAACTGATAGCAAAGGAACACAAACTGTTACTTTACAGATCACCGAAAAACACGGAATGCGCGAATTAAGTTACAAAGGCAAACGTGACTTTGAAAGAGGAACTGAACTAGTATTTAAACAGCATTGGAAAGAAGATAAGAACTTCATTCAATCATGCTACATGGATAATAGACTTGGAGTTTACAATGCTTTAAAAGTTGCCGAAACATTAAAGAACGGCGCTATTGTATTTAGTACTTACGAAGAACATGGAGGAGGATCAGTTGCTTATTTACAAAAATATCTTTACGACAAATATAAGATCACTCAAGGGTTGATCTCTGACATCTCTTGGATAAGCGACGGCGTGCATCCGGGAAAAGGCCCGGTAATATCTATGCGCGATAGTTTGATCCCAAGAAGAAGTTATATTGATAAGATCATTAGCATAGCCAATAAGAACAAAGCAATATTTCAATTAGAAGTAGAAGGAAGCGGTGGAAGCGATGCTAAAGAATTGCAAATGGGTGAAGCGCCATGGGATTGGTGTTTTATTGGTGCCGGTGAACAAGGTGTACATTCGCCTGAAGAAAAAGTTCACAAAGATGATATTGAGAACATGATCAAATTATATCAAGTACTTTTAAAGGAACTTTAAGCAAATAAAAAAGGCCACTCAAACGAGTGGCCTTTTTGTTTAATTGTGGTTACAATTATTTTTTGTTCACTGAACCTGCAAGGTCAGAACCAGCTTTAAATTTCACTACTTTTTTAGCAGCAATTTTAATTTCTTTACCAGTTTGTGGGTTACGACCAACACGAGCCGAACGTTTAGCAACAGTAAAAGAACCGAATCCTACTAATCCAATTCTGTCACCTTTTTTTAATGCTTTGTTGATAGCATCGATAGTTGAATCTAATGCACGACCAGCGTCTGCCTTAGTTAATTTAGCGCTAGATGCAATTGCATCAATTAATTCTGCTTTGTTCATTTTAGTTTTTGTTAAGGGTTAAACAATTATTAATTCAAGAACAAATATATCTCATATTCCAGTGTTGTCAAGCCTTGCAGAGGACAAAAGCCTTATTATTGTTGAAAAACCGGGGTTTTGTTAATAACTATTGGCTGAAATCGTTTAGCAGCAAGGGTTTTGAGCGATCAAGCTATCGCGTTTGTGAATATAACAGGGATTCAGAGCTTCGATGCCCGCTAAACGAAGAACAGTCGCTATTTAAGCAAAGTTCCTTCGGCGAATTTATAACCGTTCAAAAATTCTTTTACAGTCATTCTTTTTTTGCCTTGCAATTGCACTTCTATTAATTGCAAAATTCCATCGGCACAATTAATATGTATAAACGTCTTGTTATCGGTATCAACTAAGCCTTTTGGAGCGATGTTGCTATTTGCGATCATCACTGCCTTAAATATTTTTAAGGTTTGCGTTTGGCCGTTTGCATCAATAAATTCCGTGAACGCTGTTGGGTATGGACTTAATCCTCGCACATGATCATATATCCTTTTCAATGGCCAGGTCCAATTTATTTTACACGTGTCTTTAAATAATTTTGGTGCGTGTGTAGCAAGAGTATCATCTTGCTTGATAAAATTCAATGGCGTGCCGTTACGCGAATCATCAATGGCTTTTACAGTTTTCACTATCAACTTTGCTCCAATCGCCATCAGCTCATCATGTAGTTCGCCGGCGGTTGTAGCATCATCCAATTTTACTTTCTCACGAAATAAAACATTTCCTGTATCAATCTCATGCGATAGTTTAAATGTTGTAACTCCGGTCTCTGTATCACCATTCATCACAGCCCAGTTGATAGGTGCTGCGCCACGATATTTTGGTAATAAAGATCCATGAAGATTAAAAGTACCTAATGGAGGCATGCTCCAAACAATTTCGGGCAACATTCTAAATGCAACAATAATTTGAATATCGGCTTTCAAACTTTTTAATTCGTTGATAAAATTTTCGTCTTTTAAATTTGTTGGCTGCAATATTTTAAGATCGTGCTTTAAAGCAAATTCCTTTACGGCGCTCATTTGTATCTTTTGTCCCCTACCCGCTGGTTTATCAGGAACGGTGATCACACCAACAATATTGTAATTATTTTGAATAAGCGCATCCAAACTTGCTACTGCAAATTCGGGAG
>CAYYUS010000170.1:0-6060 GCA_964474925.1 uncultured Akkermansia sp.
CACCACTTGGTGAAATAGTAAAACTATTTCCACTGCATATACTTCCGCTATTAACTGTTACGGTTGGAAAAACTGTATTAACTGTTATAGTTGCAACAGCAGTATTGGAAGATAAACAACCCGCGCTGCTTGTGCCTGTGAGGGAATACGAAGTGGTCGTAGACGGATTAACTACAAATTGATTTCCAGTGATACTATATGTTGAAGCGCCAGAAGGTGCCATTGTATATGATTGACCAATACAAATAAAACCACTAGCGATAGAAACAGACGGAACCGAATTAACAGTTACGTTCGCAATAGCTGCAGCAGCACTGATACAGCCTGCAACATTTGTACCCGTAACAGAATAACTTGAAGTTATAGTTGGGCTAACAACAGGACCGCTTGAGAACGTATAAGTACTTGCACCTCCAGGCAACATTGTAAACGATTGACCGGAACAGATTGATCCGCTATTAACTGTAATTGTTGGTAATGGATTTGCAGTTACTGTAACATTTGAAGTTGCATAAGTTTGCGAAACGCAACCAAAAGAATTGGTGCCCATAACGGTGTAGCTTGTGGTTGTGGTTGGACTAACTATTGCGTTTCCACCTTGTATTGTATACGTATTTGCTCCTGATGGATTAATTGTAAATGAGTTGCCTGAACAAATACTGCCGCTATTAACTGAAATAGTTGGTGAAGGATTAACCGTAACACTTAACGTTGACTGTAGGCTTGTACCACAAGCATTGTTAGCTGTAACCGAAAGAATTCCTGTTGAACCTGGGATAACAGAAATGCTATTTGTAGAACTCGTACCACTCCATCCGGCAGGCAAGGACCATGAATAGCTTATTACATCAGTAGCTGATACAATACTATATATTTGTGGTCCTGAACCTTGACAAAGTATGGTAGTGCCAACAATTGTTGGTTGAGTTGGCGGACCTCCACAGCCTACAAACTTAACCAAGAAACCATCGTATGGAATGCTGCTAAAAACTGGTTGATGACTTCCAGGTGTACTTATATTGGCTGTTGAAATAGTGGCTCCTGCAAGATAAACATTTCCAATGGCATCTACAGCTGCTGAATTACCAAACTCCCATGAACTACCTCCGTAAAAAGTGCACCATTGCCTTACGCCCGATGAGTTGAACATTGCAATATAAGCATCCACTGCACCACCATTTGACAATTGATGACAACTTGATGTGCTTATTGCATTCGTAGAATATGCAGACCCAGTCAAATAAACGTTTCCAATGCCATCTACGGTTGTATGTGCGCTCTCATCGGCACTTGTTCCACCGTAGTAAGTTCCCCACTGTCGAACACCTGCACTATTAAATTTTACAAGAAACCCATCTGAATTACCTCCTATGCTTGGCTGATGTCCAATGCCGGGAGTGATATTATTAAATGAGTCTGTTGTACCCGCAAGGTAAATGTTTCCTTGAGCGTCAAGTGAGGTTGAATATCCGTGATCTGTGCTATTGCCACCATAAAAGGTACCCCACTGCCTCACACCTGCTGGGTTGAATTTTACCAAAAAAGCATCGTTACTAAAGCCGCTATGATTTGGCTGATGACTACCTGGAGTTGCAATAAGTGTACCCCCTGAAGGGCTCACAGATCCCGCCACATAAATATCTCCATTAGTATCTGTTGCCACACTTCTGATTTGATTACCTGCAATTCCACCATAGTAAGTACCCCACAAACGAACACCATTCGCATCGAATTTTACGATGAAACCGTTCTGACCGGAACCACTAAACGTGGTTTGGTGACTTCCGGGAGTGCTTATGTTATTGGTTGATTGGGTTGATGATACTAACAAAATGTTTCCGTTTGCATCTAAACACACAGAGGTCACATGATTCAAGTTACCATTTCCTCCACCATCCGCATACTCATTATTGCTCCCCCCATAATAAGTAGCCCACTGTCGTACACCAGCGCTGTTGAATTTTACAACAAAAGCATCAGAAATTCCGGGACTACCAATAACTGGTTGGTGACTCCCAGGTGTGCTTATTGAAACACTCGACTGAGTAACTCCAGACATATAAATATTACCGCTTGCATCTACCGCCAAACCACTTCCAACATCAAAAGATTCTCCACCGTAATAGGTAGCCCACAACCTTACACCGGCACTATTGAACTTGGCCAAAAATCCATCGTTTCCCCCGCCACTAACTGTTTGATGCGCACCTACTGTAGCAATATTTACTGTTGAGTTTGATGCTCCGCAAACATAAACGTTACCACTAGCATCAGTTGCCGTGGCAAAAATTCTTTCGTCAGAACTGATCGTTCCCCCATAATACGTTCCCCAAATACGCGTAGGCTGTGCAAAACAAGTTATTGAAATTACTATTAACGAAAAGAAGAAGTAGAATTTTTTCATTTTATTCTGTTTAATTTATTAAAATAAAAGGACCTCTTTATTATAGTAAATATAAAGTTTTTATTAGGAGGTAAAAGTTAAAAATGAGAGCCCCAATAGGGATTTCCATTTGATTTTATAAAATTAAATTCGTGTAAAATATTCCTCAGATCTCAACCATTCGAATCGTCCAAAAATCTTCAGCCAGATCACTGCCCGTGAGGTATTCATAAGGCATTGTAAAATATCCTTTTTTGCCCCAATCATCTCCCCAACTATTTAAAATGAGAAAGCGTTTGGTTTTATCATCATAGCCAACGCATAGTACCGCATGTCCACCTGTCACTTCCTCTTTTGGTCCAGGCATATTTAGTTTTCCTGTTCGGCCTACAGCATCGCCTTCAAATTCCTCATATACCGTAAAGCCAAACACAAAAGGATAACCTTCGGCTAAACAAGCTTTCATTTGTTCCAGTTTTTTTTCAACGCGTTGGTAGCTTAATACCTGGTGGTCTAAAGCTTCCTTATAACATTTTGGTATAGGTTTTCTTTTGAATAAAATTCTTCCAGGACTATACTTCCACGTTTCTTCCGAGCAAACTCCTTGCTTGTTCACACTTTTTATTCCGTTTCTGATCTCAGCTCCGTTATCAATGTTTACTGTGCCTTCAATTACACGCTCATTATAATAAATGAATAAACGTGATGGATTAAAACGATGATCAGGATTCTGTTTGCGAAGACCAAAAATAATAGCCGATGAAATGGAGTTTGCCGTACAACTACCCAACACACCTTGGTTATACACCGGCAGACAAAATTTACTAAGGTCAACCTTTCTTGGCAACTTCTTTAAAGCTCTTGGTTTAGCTTTGTAAGTAAAATCGCGATGATCAGGAAGATCGGGCTTCCAACCGTACCATGTGTTATCGCGGTTAATGTTCTTTTGTTTTTTCATATTAGGGTTTTATTAATTCAAAGACTCACTCACAGCTTTTGCTACTGTCAATTTTCCAGTTACTGAACAAAACTCTACCCAACCAAAATTCTGCCGCCGCGACAAACTACTCGTAAATTCTTGCTGCAGTTAATATTCTTGCAAATATTCTCCAATCAACATTTTCAGGAATTTTAAGCGCCATAAAATTGTAATACCCATTCATCGATTCTGTCCACCTTCCAATAGCCTCAAAATACTCTGGTAAAGTGTCATTTACACATTCTTCTTGATTTTCCACAGTATCCTTCGCAAGCATGTTTACAAATTTGATAAAGTCTTCTTTAGTCTTGATTTGCTGTATTTTTTCTTCTAAATCCATTATTTTATAATTATAAATTCACCATTACCGAAGTTCAACTTAGTCAATTGTCCTCCATTAAACAACCCCTCTTCAAAAGTAGTCATTTTCCACAGGTGACGTTTTGGATTAACAAATTGAACAGGCACTTCCTCCAGTCCAGACAGTCGAAATGCTGCTAATCTTCTGTTGTCTACAGACCAGATTTTCCCAGTCTCATCGGCGAAAACTCTAATTTTCAAAGTAGATGGATTTATTGTGCCAGCACTTAATCCTTCGGCATTGCCTAAAACTGTATAACCAGCCTTATGTTGATTAGAGACATAATTCTGCATAAAATTAACCTCTTTCGGATTCAAGACTGTTTTTGAGAGAATATTTTCAATTCTTGCCGCAGCTCTCGGCGCAGTAGCCGTTCCTCCACCTACTGCGAAGCCTAACAATGTATGAGCACCAGATCCAAAAGATTTTGCCGCCTCATTACTCATATTTAAAACATCCCGTCCAAAAGCCGTTGTTGCTCTTTGAAGCAAAGGCATAGTTTCTTTACCAGTTATTTCCTGGCTTACACCAGCTCCCAACATATCAAAAGAGTAAACAGCTGAAGCCGCTAAGTAGAACATTCCTACACCCGTAAATGCCATGGCTAGTGTAAAGAGAACTCCAAATACACCCCCAATTAGATTTGAGTTTCCTCCTGTGCCATTTGCTTCCGCTTCCGCTTGTTTTGCGGCTTCTGCTCTTTTTCCAGCAGTGTATCCTTCTCCTTTGCCAGCAAACGCATCTCCCACTTGATCATTCAACTTTTGGGCCTCAACCTGTTTAGCCACCATTGCGGCGCCTGCAGGTGAAGGATTGCTTCCACCAGCACCACTCGTTACTGCCATAGTAGATGGTTGAACTGCCTTCTTAGATTCCGCGACCTTTACTTGTTTTTCGACCTTAACTACAGGATTAATATATTTATAAGGGTGTTTTATGTTATCCTGATAACTGTTTGCGTATCTGTTTATCCATGAATAATTGAAGGGTTCAAAGTTCTGGGTTCCTCCTTTATCTATACCTCCAACAGGATTATTTCCACAATACGCATAAACATTCACCCCATCACCTATTCCGATAGGATCTGGATTCATCCATCTACCAAGCCATGTAATGTAATATCTGGCGCCATGATAATTCAAACCGGTTTCATCATCTCGTTCCATTCCTGTATACCTGTATCTTTTTGCAGATGCGGTTATACTTGCATTTTTAGCTTGGTAACTTGTAGTTCCAAAAGGATGATATTCTTCGTAAGTGATAATATCTCCGTTCTCGTCCGTTTCTAAAGTACATGAGCTTTGGTGGTTTGGATTCTGATAACGCGTCAACAATCCTGAAACAGATGAATTCTCTATCATCACAAATCGTCTTCCTCCATCGATCAAACTTAATGTTTCAGTAGTATCTGTACTTCCAAAATCTTCAAAAAACTCGTATCCCTGAATATAAATTCTCTGGTCTTTTTTTGTTGGAGTACTTGGTGAGGCAGCGTAATTCTCTGTAATTTTTCTTAACCTGCTTCCACTACTGTCATATTGGTAATACGTTGTTTCCGGTATGTCTCCTCCTGTTACAGCCTGCCTGCTTGTAGCCACCATTTCTTCTTTCCAGTTCCACTTCATCACCGTTAAATGTGGCATTGATGTTATAAAACCGTGAGTACTATGATGAGAGATATTATAGTCGGTACTGCCAATTGTTGTTTTGGTAAGTCGGTTATTGGTAGAACTATATGTATAAGAACGGGAATAACTTGTGCTCCCTGATCCCGTTACATGATCCAACAAAGTAATATTTCCTACCTGATCGTATTCGTAGCTCTGAGTATAATTGTGTTGGGCTAGATTGTCTGCAATATTATGCACGTGTTTATATGGGCCATCATTCCAGTTATCTGTTGCACCAAATGATGCAGTGGCATCGCTCTCACGCCCTGTGGCTTCAATTATTCGGTACAAGGCATCGTAAGTATATATATCGTCTCCGGTAATGATATCATTATTATAAAACGTATCCGGTATGGCCTCATCACGCTTCCATGTGATATTACCAACAGCATCATAAAAAAAACGCTGGTCTTGTAAAATATCGTTACTTGAATTTTTGGTTAGCAATCGGGTTAACCTAAAACTATTTGGATCGTAAGAGTACTCCGAAAAAGTTCCGTTACCATATTCCACAAGCATTCGCTGGCCCTTGGCATCGTATTCGATAGTTTCTAAATGGGTAATATCACCTGCACCTTGATCTACATCTTCACTTAACAAGCCTCCACGCTCACTGTATGTTGGGGTGATCACACTTCCATCCGGGGCAGTTTGTTCTCTTATTCTT
>CAYYUS010000171.1:0-6030 GCA_964474925.1 uncultured Akkermansia sp.
AAGCAACAAGGTACAAATGCCTATCATTGAATTTTGAATCAATAGAGAAGTTTTAATTTTTGATGGTTAAAGTTGAAAGAGCGGTTATTGGAGCGGTTTTGGCGATTTCGCCCCATGAGCCGTTAAGCGATGCTCTTAACATATGTTCAAAATCATATTCCTCTATATAATCAGGATTTTGAGAGTAATCTAATTGAGGGCCAACGATGCTGTCTTCGGTTAATACCAATTGCAGTTTTACATTGTTAGAATAGGATTGGAGGAAAGTCAATTTAGTGTTTACATTTAATGCCCTTGCAGTTTTATCGTATTTACTAACCAAATCTATTTTCACAACAAAAGGATCGTTTTGAGCAAGAGAAACCGTTGTTGCCCAAGTGTCTTTATGAATTAACTGAAACCCGGGGTATTGTCTTCTGTTAACCATACCGTTTGGATTGCCCTGCGCGCTAATATTAAAACCTGCCACACCATCCCAATCATTTCCGGCTGTTGTTGTATAAGATGTTGGAAACTCCGAATTTGTTTTAGCAAAAAACCCGGCGTGTACCGCCACTACTACAAGTGAAGCCTGATATTGCCCTGATAAGCTTGCGGCCAATCTAGCGGCTGCCGGACAATTACCGCATTTTTGGCCTGTATAATCTTCAAGCAAAGTTTTTTTAAATCCAGAAAGCTCCGCATTTGATACTGAATCGAAATTGGTGCCAACAGCAGTTTGCTTTACAATGTTGGGGTTTTCAATTTTGTCGCAGCCAGTAAGAGTTACGACGGATAAAAAAGAGACTATTATTGATTTTTTCATTGTCAAGAAGTTAATCATTACTAATTCAGTATTACTAGTTTTTCAATTTTCTCTACCATTTTATTGTCTTTGTCCGTTACGGCTATTTTGTACAGATATACTCCTCGACCTAATTTGCTCCCGTAATCATCTCTTCCATCCCACACAATGCCTTCATTTCTGAAGCCTTCGCAATTAATAGTACGGTTAATGCTTTTCGTCACCTTACCGCTAATTGTAAAGATCTGTATAATCACCTTAAGGTCTTCACAATTGCGATTGTGTTCAAAGAAGAATTTAGTATTCGTGGTGAACGGATTCGGATAATTCAAGACCATTTTCAGAGCAAGTTCTTCATCCTTGGCTACAACAAAGTCGTTGGTAACGGTACTCGAGTTATTCTTAACATCCCACACTTTGAAAGTGAGTGTGTGATTACCTTCAGGAATATCCTTCAATTGGTACTTTACTTTTCCGCTTTGGTAACTATTCAAATTAGATTCATAGAACTCATTAAGCACATACGGTTTATTTGTGTTCTCATCCAACACCGCGGTAATATCATGTCCAAACCCTGTACCAACTATATTTATCCCTGTTGAATCAGAAACTTCTGCCATTAAAATAGGGTCTTGATTAGTGACACCGCCATTCACAAATGTCTTACTATTCAAATACAATTTCACTTGGGGTCCGTCGGTATCTACTATGGCATTCGGACTCAAACCACCAACTCTCACGCTATCATAATTTCCACTAGCATCGGTATAGCCATCGGTGGCATAATAACTGAATTTTGCTTTTCCGTAATTGAACGACACATCTTTTGGAACAATGAAGGAAAACGCGAAATCACCATTCTTTACTTCCACTTTTCCTTTGTAAATAACATTTTGTTGCGATTGGAATTGAAAAGGGGTTAAGGTACCCGGAGTAGTTGAAGACCCTGGATCGTTCAATTGGCAAGTAATAAGTTCACTTTTATCATAGATAACAGGATAAACCAACCCATTAAAACTAGTAAGCTTATTTGATAAAGTATCGCCTATATACCCTTTAATGGTAACTTTTGAAAGTCCTTTAATGGTATCTTTCACACTTGTGTTAGCAGCATTTCCGTTAAGATGGGTTGTATACACCTTTTGTTTAGGGTAAGCCAATGTTAATGCCGGATCACCCAACAAATGAAAATTAGAGTAAAATATATTCTGTTTTAAAGCAGCTTTGGTTTGGCGAACGATATCGCCAAGTGTCGGCAAGCGATTGGCATTATTTTCATATATCATTTTAAACATATAATCAAACAAACGATTATTCAAGGCTTCGTTGAAATTCGAAAAGGCTAAACGGCAAGTTGAAAGCATAGCTACAGTCCCACCCTTTGAATTTAATAAGCATAATTCGCCGGCAGATATACGGTCAGGATCATCGTAGCGACTGAACTCACAAGTTGCAGTTATGAATATAGGTAAGGTGTTAAAATTACGCCAGGAATTAATAGTTGGTATATCTACAACTCGTTCGGCAGATAATCCAACTTCCCCTCCGTGGCCTGTGTAATTCATTATCAAACATCCTCTTTCAACACGATTATTGAATGCCGCCTGCATGTCTGGATAACGTTTTCCTCCAGGGGTTGATAACCCTTTGTATGCATCAATGTAAATTTTATCAATATTGTAAGCTGGAACTGCACTCTTTACTTTACCTGCCAGGTTGTCCGCCTGAGTCATGTGCAAAGCGCCGTCACCATCATCTGCACAAAACATTATATGATTTCGCCAATTGCCAAAGATCTGGTTGTTTTGAGTAATAGAACAGTTATTGGGTGATTCAGCAGATATCCCAGTTTTCTTATAGTAATTCTCGATTTTCTTTACAACCTCATCTGCTTGAGTTGGATTTGAGATAATGATACGACCAACACCAACATCCATTGCATCATTTGGATCGTTTTCGGCAACATATCCTTCTTTAGGATCCATTAAACCAAAAAAATCGTCTGAAGCAACGCTGTATATGTATGATACTGAATTCTCTGTTTCGTATGTTGGAATAAAATTGGTATTTCCGGGCCTGCCATTTTTATTGATGTAAGAACCGCGCCCGAACAAAAGCAAATATTTTGTTGGTTTTCCAATTACAGAGCCGCGAGTGTATAGCATCCGTGTAAAATCTCTTATTGCACTCGCGTCGATTTTCCCACTCGAAAATTCGTTATAGATCTGTTCGGGTGTTGCAACGGCATAGGTCAATCCTTCTTCTTGTTGGTGAAGATTTGCCAAACGATTGGCGTAAGGTAAAAATTGGTAAGGAGATATGATCACATAATCAGCCTGCATTATCGCATGAAGATTTTGATTTGGTACAACACCGTAATACGTTGGTTTTGGAAAATTACTTGCGGCGTTAAATACCACATATTCATTCAACGAATCGGCATTAGCATTAAAGCTTAAGATATTACCGCTACTCGTATAATTTTGTTGATAAGGATTAATGATATCAGTGATGTTCCAAATGGTTGTACCACCGATACCATTAGAATTTAAATTGTAGTTGCAAATATTTCCCGGCGCTGCTATCCTGCTGTCGCGAAATTGAAACGTACTGCCGTTAAAAACTAATTCGCGGCGAGCGTTTACGGCTACTTTATCAATCCAACCAACCGTGTTAGGAGTTAAACGATTTATAACAGCAGTGATAGCTGTTGAATTATTATTAAGCGCTTTTCCGTTTTTTGTACTAAGGATAACAAAGTCCGACAGGTAATTTGAGATGTCGAATCCTGCAATAGAATGCGTGTGATTAATACCGTTCACTAATACATTGTACTGATTGGTTATGGTTCCTCTTCCGGCAATGGTGCTTTCTGCTCTTATTGTATCGCCAACAATAAAATTATTATCAGCAAACACAAAACTATAGCTGGTATTCACATCAAAATATTCGCCATACATATTACGCCCACTTTTTACAAAATTGATCACATCTAGTTCGTGGACATTATAATAGTCAAAGGAAGAGGTTGCAACATTGGTTGGACTCGCCACCGAATTTTGCGTGGCAACACGTTTACCTGGGCCAAAATCAACTGTCAAATAATAGAAGGTGGTATCGCTGTAAAAATTATTATAAGGAGCAAATAAAAGTCCTTTAGTGTCTGCACGTTTATCCCATCGCGTCATCCCTCTTCCGTAAAAAATAACCTGATCGTTCCCATTGAACACATTATCACTTTCGCCAACAACAACAATGGCATTTTCTTCCAGGTCATCGTATCTAAAATCTTCATTTTGTTCGGCAAGAATAGCTCCGCCATTTCCGTAGATCCGAATGTTTTTTGGATTAAGATTACCCATATCAATTCCTATACTGTTGAGGAATGTATAATCTAATTTGTAAACACCATCTGCAGTTATCCCAAGTTTATACCATTTGCCGCTTGCAAGAGCCGAACTGCTTTTGAAAGCATTCGCATTATTTGTTTTAGCTGCACTTATAGTAATATCCCATGAAATGGTATAGTCGATCAATTCGATCACTTCGCCAAGTTCGGTTAATTTAAATGGAACGATAAGGCATGAGCTAAGGCTTTCGTTCATCGAAATTCCATTTACTGTGGTGATTTGAAAATCGGTGCTCAGAAATTTTCCAAAACTTGTCTTGATAATGTTCGCTGCTTCAACATCTAGCTTTATTGTGGAAATGATGTTTAGTTTACCAACTGCTTTTGTATTGATGGAGCTTGTTTTGCTTTGAATGAAATAAGGGAGATTATTTTTTTTGTGATCGTATAAAGCGCCTTTAACAACTACTTTTTCGAAGCTGCTTGCATTTAATTTAACAATATTGGAAACAGGAGTTTTTGTCCTTTCTATCGAAAAACCAAAGCCAATTTCTGCATTCTGTGCAAAAAGCATTAAATTGACTAAAAACAAGCATATAAAAAGCGAAAACCTCATAATGTGTAACAAATATAGAACGCTCTAATACTAAAAATATTGCTAATGTAGACCAATAAAAGTTACGAGAGATAGAACGGAGACTAATATTGATTTTTTCATGAGAATAAAATTAAAAATTTATATATTTAAAAACTCGATAGTATTTTTGTTAAGACTTGCATATTTCTATCTTTACAAGATAAATTTAAGTGGTTCTTTATTCTATTATCAACTTTTTATTTGACATGCTGTTGTCGGTCTTTAACACAAGATAATATATACCGGCAGGTAAGTCAATATTTACTTCCTTTTTATGCTCTCCGGCTTGTTGTTTAGTGTTCTTAACCATATATAGCTCTCTTCCGAGCAGATCATTTATTTGAATGCTTACATCGGTACTAATAGACAAATCGTAAAATACAGAAAAATTTCCATTGGTTGGATTTGGAAAAACATCAAATGAATTTAAC
Source organism: uncultured Akkermansia sp. (assembly GCA_964474925.1). Lineage (GTDB taxonomy): Bacteria > Bacteroidota > Bacteroidia > B-17B0 > Aurantibacillaceae > Aurantibacillus. The sequence continues at coordinate 5,202 of CAYYUS010000171.1, forward strand.
TGCTCGTATTCGTCAATACCCAATAGCGTTGCACAATTAACCCCTAAAGAGATCAGTTCGTTTTGGATACTTGTATTGCGATTCTGTATGAATGACTTTAAGCCTGGATATGTAGTAGGACCGACTGTGATGTTGGAACCAATGTTGTTATCAAAATCGGAGTTAGAATACATTTTCAATGGATCGGCATACACGGCAGGTTTAATAAGGTTATAAAGACTGTCGATCTTAGGGTTTAAGACTGAGGGCTTGAACGTATTTAAAAAATCGCAGATATATGTGAGGTATTGATTTTTGTAGGGCGTATTCATAAGCATTCTGTCGGCTAATGGCCTATCAGCTGCATTTGGCTCGATGTACAAAATACTCTTGCTTTCAATTGAAGCAACAGTTCCCGGCACATCCATTCCGAAGGCGGTGCTAACATCCCACGTGATCCATTCGAACTTATTAGTTGCCGCATTGTGATAAACATAATAGTTGTGAACGAAACGAAAGGCATACGAGTCAAAATCGACAAACATGTTGCATGCGGCCCAAGCCCCAATGAATGAATTAGCATTTAAATATGTGTCAACCGAGTCCTTGAATTGTAAATTCGATGTGATATTGATCTGTTTTGTAAGGTTCACCAGATCGCTCCAGTTATTGGCGTTTGTGTTCGTTTTTAAGGTATAACAGTTATAATAGGAGGCCAGATTGCCATGGTATTTTAAATCGGCGCAAGTGGGACCACCGCCATCCCCTTTGAATAAATTACCGGATTTATTCCCAAAGCGATCTTTGCAAAATGTTTTAGTTATCCGTTCTACCATTTGGTAAAGTCCCC
>CAYYUS010000172.1:0-6019 GCA_964474925.1 uncultured Akkermansia sp.
GAAAATTTGAAGGCGGAAATAAAAATTTTAAAAAGGGTGGATTCAAAAAACCCTTTAATAAAAGTAACGATCGCAAAAGAAACTAAAAGTTCTCAGCACTTATGTCACTCAAAGGTCTTTTTAATAGGTACAGCAATATTGGAACTAGGCCTGATCACAAACCTTGGGAAGCGTCGTTCATTCGTAAGCTAAATCTTCTGGCATTTTTTGGAACATTGAATGTTATTTTTGCACTTACTGTTTTTTTAAGTTTTGATTACACGTATTTTTTTTGGGACTGTGTTTTGGTGTTGATCTTTGCGCCTTTGGTGCTGGTGCTTAACTCCCTTGGAAAATATGTTTGGTCGGCATATCTCTTCAGCTTTATCGGCTATGGCATGTTTGGTTCGCTTAATTTAAAAATGGGCGATAATTCGCATGCTTTTATATTGTACTTCCCTTTAACCATGAGTATTGTTCAGTTATTGGCGCGCAGGGAAATGATGAAACACATGATAGCGGTTCTTGCTATAGGATTTCTTTCGGCTAGTTTGGTAATGTATGGTTTGCGCGAACACTGGATGCAAGTACAATTTGCACCCGAAGTTTTGTATAATATACGTACCATTAATTTGTTTTTTGGATTATTCACAACACTTTTATTTGTTACCACTATGTCGTACGAAGGAATGCGACAAGAGAAATTGATCCATAACATGTTGCGCGAAAAAGAAGTGTTGTTGGCTGAGGTATTTCATAGAGTGAAAAATAATATGAATATTGTTACCAGCTTATTGAATTTAAAGAAGAATGCATCGTCGTCGCTTGAAGTACAAGAAGCCCTTGAGGAATGTAGGAACCGTGTATTTTCGATGGCCTTAGTGCATCAAAAGATCTATAGCACGCAAAATTTTACGAAACTTAATTTTAAAGAGTATGTAAGTGATCTTGTGAGTGCGTTGCGCGCTTCGGTGGGAAGTAGCCAAGCTATTATTGATCTTGAATGCGAGGCTATTGATCTTGAATTATCAAATGCTATACCGTGTGGATTGATATTAAATGAACTCATCACCAATTCATTTAAACATGCCACAACGCCAAAAGGAAATCTGAGAGTTTCTATTTGGATAAAGCAATTGAATAAAGAAGTGTTGTTGTCGTATAAAGATAACGGGCCCGGTTTGCCTGAACAAGAAAGTATGAATGCTGATACTTTGGGTTTGGTTTTGATCAAATCGTTAGCAGAACAACTCGACGCAAAATTTGAATTCGGCAGCGAAAAGGGATTTACCTTTGATCTTAAATTTGCTGTAAAGCAATAGTGTTTTAAAAACTACTCCTTTGGTTTATCACTTTCGCCGGTTCGCAGCGAGCTAAAAAAAGCAAGAAGCAAAGTTTTTTGTTCTTTAGTAAGTGTAGCGTTTTTGTGCATGATGGTGTACGAATACATTGGCATTTCATCTTCATCAACCATTTCTACAGCTTCTTTCATTTTCTTATCCATTCTTCGTGGGCTATAGGTTTTCCATTCCGAAAAATTTAATTCGTCGCGTCCATCATTCACATGATCTTTTATCCACCACGAAAAAGGTGCAATATTGGTATACCAAGGATAAGTAACATTGTTGCTGTGGCAATCGTAACAAGCATCCTTAAGAATGGTGGCAATTTCGGCGCTTGGCTGCGCTACTGTAATAAAATCGTTAGCAGGATCGGTAGTTGGATTGCTTTTTTCTATTCTAAACGCTTGCATTACAATAAAAATGAAGAGTAGTGCCAGGCCAATATTTTTGAGAGTAAATTTTTTTTTCATGATGAAGTGGTTTGTTCCTTATTGTCTATATTTAAAAGCTTAAAGGTAGTAATTTGGATCTTCAACACATAATGCAAGAATATGGTTTACTTACCATGGCTCTTTTAGCTGTTGTTTCCTTTGTGGCAGGCTTTATAGATGCTGTGGTGGGAGGTGGTGGACTCATCTTAACGCCATTTATGCTTATAAATTTCCCTCGCTTAGAATTACCTGTGATCTTTGGAACAAATAAAATAGCGGGCTTTTGCGGCACAGCATTAGCTGTTGGAAATTATGCAAGGCGCGTAAAGTACAACTTTAAACTGCTTTCGATCTTTTCTGTTTTAGCTTTGTTGGCTGCTTTCGGTGGCGCACAGGTGGTGAATATGATCCCCACAAATTCGTTAAAGCCTTTTTTGTTGATCGTACTCATCATTATCGCCGTGTATACTTTTTTTAAAAAGGATCTTGGCGATCATCCCACAAAACAATTATCGTTTGTTAAACAAGCTATTTATGGTGGAGCATTTAGCATACTCATTGGTTTTTACGATGGTTTTTTTGGACCAGGCACCGGAAGTTTTCTTATTTTAGTTTTTGTTGTTGTACTAGGTTTTGATTTTTTAAATGCATCGGCTTATGCAAAATTCATTAATTGCATTACTAATATCGGTGCATTGTTTGTTTTTGTAAGCAAAGGGCAGTTTATTTTACCAATGGCAATTATAATGGCCATTTTTAATATGGCAGGAAGTTATTTTGGATCAAGCATGGCGCTAACCAAAGGAAACGCCTTTATTCGCAAAATATTTTTGGTTATCGTAACCTTGATGATCGCGAAGTATGGATGGGATGTGTTTGGAGATCGGTAGTGATATAAACTAATGTGTCGCCCCTAAAGGGGCTTCTTTCACTTGGGCATTGGGGTTATTACCGATATTAAGTCCCTACGGGACTAAGCATACCGTATTGAATTTCAGAAAGCGTGATCGTTGCGTTAATGATAAGGAAGTAGCGATATGGTTTTTTCAAGATCTTGAGACCGATGTATCGCCCCTAAAGGGGCTTCTTTCACTTAATCGTTGGTGTTATTACCGATATTAAGTCCCTACAGGACTTAGCATGCCGGATTGAATTTCAGGATTCCTGATCCCGTAGGGATCAAATATCGGTAACACTCATAGCTAAGAAAACTGAAGCCCCTTTAGGGGCGATATATTATTTTGCTGCTTCCACTGATTATAACTTTCTTTTTAGAATACTACAAATTGTAGCAATCAATCCTTGCGCCAGATATTAATTTTGTATTCATTATGGCAAATACATACACACAAATCCACATGCAATTTATTTTTGTTGTGAAATTCCGAGAAGGATCCATCAGTTCAAGCTGGAAGGATGAGCTTTATAAATACATTACCGGCATAGTTCAAAACCATGATCATAGAATGATCTGCATAAATGGAATGCCAGATCACATTCATTTGTTCATTGGGATGCGACCAACTCAATCCGTGGCGGATCTGTTAAGGGAAATTAAGACTTCCTCTTCAAGATGGATAAATGAACGAAAGCTTGTTAAAGGAAAATTTGAGTGGCAAAGTGGTTATGCTGCTTTTTCTTATAGTAAAAGTCACGTGCCAAGAGTAATAAATTATATTGAAAAGCAGGAACAGCATCATAGATCTATTACATTCAATATGGAGTACAAAGAATTTTTAAAGGAAAATGAAATTGAGTATAACGAAAGATTTGTTTTTCAGGAGTTGGTTTAATAATTTGTAAGAAGAGATCAATAATTCAACACCTTATCACTTTCCACTATCCAGTCGGTTAATGTTTTTAAATTGCTCCATTCGGCCCCTTCAACTAATTTTAGATCTTTCATGCCTCTTGCCTCACCACACGAAGTGCACATTTTTACGATCCCACCTTTTTGAATGATGGACTCGAGCATTTTTTCGATATTATAAAACCCGGGAGGCGTTTTGTCGTTACTCAGCGCGCAAAAAACACCATCAGCGATCAAATAAATTCTTATTTGTGTGTTGGCATCATCTTTTTGAAACTGCATGGCAATTCGCAAAGCGTTGTAGGTATTTTCGTTGCCATAAGGCGCGTGGTTGATATTGATCAGTATTTGCATTTGATAAAGTTATGAAATTAATTCTCATTTTCTATCCATCCAAAAGTACCACCTTCTAAAAAATAAACTTCATTAGTAAAGTTGTTTCGTAAATGCGTTGTAGCCCTTTCCGAACGGCCACCGCCTTTACCGCAGGCTGTAACTATGATGATGCCGCTTTCGGGAGTAAAGTTTCCGGCCTCAATAATTTCTATAGGTAAATTTCCTGCAAAGGGAATATGTTTTTCGTTATATTCTTCTTTCCCTCTTACATCAATAACCATGATGTTATTTTTGTTAGCGCGCAACTGTTTCAGTTCTGCACGCGTGATGCTTGTTTTCATGTGGAAGATCTTGTTTGTTTCTTTTAAATAGCCAATCGGTTAATTTTGGTGAACTTGTTTTGCAACGCATACGCTGTTCAATAATTAAAGAAGAAAGAATAGTAAGCGTTGCAATTGTTATAATAGAAGCGTTGATGCTAATGAGGTCGGCAATTATCCCTGTAAGTATGGCGCCTATGGCATAGCCTAGATCTCTCCACAAACGAAAGATACCCAAACTTTTTGCGCGATCGTGAGGATGTGTGTTTTCGGCAACGGTTGCTAAAAATGTTGGGTATACCATTGCCGTCCCCCATCCTAAAATTACTGAGAGAAGAATAAAATGCGTCATGGTGTTTGCTAATGGCAAGAACAGAAGTGCAATTCCTTGCAAGAACATTCCCCAAAACAACATACTCTTTTTGCAAAAGTGATCCGACATTTTGCCGGTGAACAATTGTCCAATACCCCAAACCGCAGGGTAAATAGCGGTAACTATTCCTATTTGAGCAATGCTAAAATCTTTTTGTGCCAGTAAAATTGGAAATAATCCCCAAACCATTCCATCGTTAAGATTATTTACTAAGCCTGCCTGAGTTACCGATCCAAGATTTCTGTTGAATAGTGTTGTGTCCCAAAATATATGTTTGAGTTTTGGTATATTATTTTCATCCGCTTCTTTATTCACATGATGCATGGTGTCTTTTAAGAAGAATATACTTGCTATCAATCCCAAAACGATCAGTACAATGCCAATGTAAAAAGGATAAGGTCTAATTCCATATTCACTTGCTATCCACCCTGTAAGAAATGCAACAATGGCAACAGCAATATAACCTGCAAACTCATTTAAGCCCATGGCAAAACCTCTGTTCTTTTCTCCAACAAGATCTATTTTCATCACCACAGTACTGCTCCATGCTAAACCTTGATTGATCCCTAAAAGAACGTTTGCTAAAATGATCCAATTCCAATTATCAGCCAACATGAATATGAAGGGAACAGGAATGGCAAAGAACCAACCCGCGATCAACAATTTTTTTCGTCCGAATTTATTGGAAAGAGTGCCGGTAAAATAATTGGTGAATGCTTTTACAATACCGAACACAACAATAAATGAAAGTATGGCGGTTTTCGCAGCCATATGAAAATCGGCTTCAGCAATTTTTGGAAGGATAGAACGTTCTAAGCCGATCATGCCACCAACAAAAGCATTGATAATAACCAACAGCGTGAACTGTGGAAGATTTTCTTTTAAGCCGAGTTTTACGGTTTGCATGCCTTTACTTTATATAGCAAAGGTACCCTCTGTTCAAGGGAAAGCATTTAACATATGATAAATAATCACTTTACGCCTCTAATGCGGCTAAGGCTAACTTGAGTAATGCCTAAGTAAGAAGCGATGTATTTGAGAGGTACTCTTTTTAGCACGTTGGGAGCATCTTTTATAAGAGCCTTATAGCGTTCTTCGGCGCTATGAAATTGTATGCTTTCGATCCGGTTCACCGTGTCCACATAAGCCGATTCAAATATCAAGCGGAACAAACGTTCTATTTCCGGAAATTTATCATACAATTTAAACAGCTGTGTTGAATTGATAGCTACAATTTCAGAATCTTCTAATATTTGAATGGCTTTGCGTGAAGGCTTTCCAGTAAATAAACTTTCAATGCGCGCTATGATATTATTTTCAAAAGCAAAACTTTCGGTGATATCAACACCATCTTTAAAGTAGTAAATACGCGCCACGCCTGTATTAATGAAATAAATGGTTTTACAGGTGTGACCTATTGGTTGTAG